>NZ_KV810299.1:0-20624 GCF_001812735.1 Neisseria sp. HMSC069H12 | reverse complement strand
GGTCGTCTGAAACTGTTTTCAGACGACCTTTTGACTGAATGGCTATCAACTTTACCGTTTACGCCGCATCGTACAAACCGCGCATCACCTTGCCGATGGCGGCGATGCCTCTTTCCAGCGTTTCCGCGTCCTGCGCAATGCTCATGCGGATGCACTCGTGGGCGTGCGGATAGTCTTGCATATCGATGCCGACAAAGAAATGCTCACCCGGAATAATCAGCGTGCCTTCGGCTTTGAGTATTTCGTACAAGGTTTGCGACGAAACAGGCAGGTTTTCAAACCAAAGCCACAAGAAAATCGCACCTTCAGGCTTGTGGATTTTCAACGGATACGCGCCCAATTCACGCTTGAGCAGCGAGACGGCAGTTTGTGCCTGATTGCGGTAAAACGGCCGGATGACGTCGTCTGAAAGCTGTTTCAGACGACCGTCCTGCAACAGCGGCGATGATGATGCCGGTGCGCACGCCGGGCAGGCAGATTTTAGAAAGGCTGAAGCAGAGGATGATGTTTTCGTGCCAATTCAGCGTCACGTCGCTGTAAATGATGTTGGAGAACGGTATTCCGTAGGCGTTGTCGATAATCAGCGGAATGCCGTGTTCTTGCGCCAAAGCGTCCAGCCGCGCCATTTCGCCGTCGGTCAGCACGTTGCCGGTCGGGTTGGTTGGACGCGAACAGCAAATCGCGCCGATTTTGCCTGCTTTGAGTTCGGGCAGGCTTTCCAGCGCGTCAAAGTCCACGCGGTATTTGAAGAAGCCTGCTTCGCCTTAAAAAAGGCCGTCTGAAACTTTATTTTATGTTTCAGACGGCCTTACGTTTAGTCAAAACAAAGGATTATTTATCCAGTTTGGCTTTGCGTTCTTCCAACCAATGTTCCAAGTAGTGGATGCTGACGCCACCTTTTTGGAAGCCTGGGTCGCTGAACAAGTCACGGTGCAGCGGCGTGTTGGTTTTGATGCCGGTAATCGCCAGCTCAGCAAGGGCTACGCGCATTTTTGCCATGGCTTGGTCGCGGTCTTTACCGACGACGCAGATTTTGCCGATCAGGCTGTCGTAGTAAGGAGGGATGCGGTAGCCTTGGTAGATGTGGCTGTCGACGCGGATGCCGAAGCCGCCGGGCAGGTGGCAGCTTTCAATCAAGCCCGGGCTTGGAATGAAGTTGTACGGGTCTTCGGCGTTGATACGGCACTCAAACGCGTGGCCTTCGACTTGAATGTCTTCCTGTTTGTATTGCAAAGGCAGGCCGGATGCGATGCGCAATTGCTCTTGGACGATGTCCACGCCGGTAATGAGCTCGGTAACCGGATGCTCAACCTGAACGCGTGTATTCATCTCGATAAAGAAGAATTCGCCGTCTTCGTACAGGAATTCAAACGTACCTGCGCCGCGATAGCCGATGCGTTTGCAAGCGTCGGCACAGGCTTTGCCGATTTTGGTGCGTTCTTCTTCAGTGATGAACGGAGCCGGTGCTTCCTCGATGACTTTTTGGTGGCGGCGCTGCATGGAGCAGTCGCGCTCGGCGAGGTAGATGGCGTTGCCGTGTTCGTCGGCAATCACTTGGATTTCGACGTGGCGCGGACGCTGCAGATAGCGCTCCATGTAAACCATCGGGTTGCCGAATGCCGCGCCTGCTTCGGCTTTGGTCATTTCGACAGACTGGAGGAGGTCTTCTTTTTTCTCGACAACACGCATACCGCGACCGCCGCCGCCGCCGGAGGCTTTGATAATGACGGGATAACCGACTTTGTCGGCGATTTTGAGGATTTCTTCGCCGTCGTCTGGCAATGCGCCTTCAGAACCGGGAACGCAAGGCACGCCGGCTTCGATCATGGCGTGTTTGGCGGATACTTTGTCGCCCATCAGACGGATGGTGTCGGCTTTCGGACCGATGAAGACAAAGCCGGATTGTTCGACTTGTTCGGCAAAGTTGGCGTTTTCGGCGAGGAAGCCGTAGCCCGGGTGGATGCCGTCGGCTTCGGTCACTTCGGCAGCAGCAATGAGGGCGGGAATGTTGAGGTAGCTTTGTGCGGATGCGGCAGGGCCGATGCACACGGATTCGTCGGCGAGTTTGACGTGCAGGCTGTCTTTGTCGGCTTCGGAATGGACGGCGACAGTGGCGATGCCCATTTCACGGCAGGCTCGCAGGACGCGCAGGGCGATTTCGCCCCGGTTGGCGATCAATACTTTTTTCAGCATGATAATCTTTCCGGATGGTTCAGACGGCCTCAGCGGCCGCCTAATGCGTTGCGGATTTTTTGGTCGGTTTTGTATTGGCTCAAGGCGTAAACCGACCACATGGCTGCCGGTATCCAGCCAACCAGCGTACATTGCAGAATCAGACAGATGATGCCTGCAATCGGACGGCCGATGGTGAAAAACTGCAACCAAGGCAAGAAAATAGCCAAAATCAGACGCATGGTTTGTCCTTAATGAACAGAAAAAGGAATTTCAGACGGCCTTAAAGATAAAGGCCGTCTGAAAAAACGGATTATTCAATGATGAAGAGCGGCTCGCCGTATTCGACCGGAGTACCGTTTTCAACCAGAATTTCTTTAATGACACCGGATTTCTCGGCTTCGATTTCATTCATCAGCTTCATGGCTTCGATGATGCACAAAGTATCGCCGGCTTTTACTTGTTTACCTACTTCAACGAAAGCGGCGGCGTTCGGGCCGGGGGCGCGGTAGAACGTACCGACCATAGGCGATTTTTGTGCGTTGGACAAATCGCGAGCGGCAGGGGCGGCTGCTGGAGCGGCTGCGGCCGGAGCAGCGGCAGGGGCGGCAACCGGAGCGGCTGCGGCAGGTGCCGGAGCAGCATAAATAGGAGTTGCGGCGGCAGTGGTACGCGTAATGCGGACTTTTTCTTCGCCTTCGGTAACTTCAATTTCTGCAATGCCTGATTCTTCGACCAAATCAATCAGTTTTTTCAATTTACGCAAATCCATTGCTTTTCCTTTTTAGCGCGGCATAAAGTGCATATTGGGTATGCGCCGCTGTGGTTTTAGATGATTTCCTGAGACGTCGGAAGGCAGGTTTGCCATCCGGCGTTTAAATAATGTCGGAACAGGGCGGAGCCTGAGAAATGAATCTGGTTATTTTCCCGAACTTGTCGGTAAATGTCCAGTAAAAGATAGAAAAAAGGCGTTTTTCGGCGAAAAAAGAAAGGAACGCTGATTTTCGTTAAAAGGTGATTTTTTCAAGAGCGTTTATTCTAATTTATTGGTTTTTCGACAAAACATGCCGTCTGAAAACCAACTTTGCGCGTATAATGGCGCCTGTTTTTTTAAAGTATGCGCGACAATGGATATTTCCGATTTTGATTTTGAATTACCCGAAAAACTGATTGCCCAGCATCCTCCGGAAGTGCGCGGCAGCAGCAGGCTTCTGGTTGCCTTGCCTACATTGCCGATTGAAGACAAACATTTCGGCGATTTACCCGATTATGTCGCACCAGGCGATGTGCTGGTGTTTAACAATACCAAAGTGATGAAGGCGCGCCTGTTCGGTCAAAAAGCCAGCGGCGGCAAAATCGAAGCCTTGATTGAGCGGGTATTGGACGCGCATACCGCATTGGCGCATATCCGCTCGTCCAAATCGCCGAAACCGGGTACAGAATTGATTTTTGAAGGCGATATCCGTGCCGTCATGATGGAGCGTGCGGAAGAATTGTTTTGCCTGAAATTTGAAGGCGAGCAAACCGTTTACGAACTTTTAGAGCAAAACGGCCATCTGCCCTTGCCGCCTTATATCGAACGCGCGGCCGATGATGAAGACGACAGCCGCTATCAGACCGTGTACGCCAAATATCAAGGCGCAGTGGCCGCGCCGACGGCAGGTTTGCACTTTACCGATGAATTGTTGGGCCGTCTGAAAGCCAAAGGCGTAGAAACCGCGGAAGTGACCCTGCACGTCGGTGCCGGCACATTCCAACCCGTGCGCGTCGATAAAATTGAAGAACACAAAATGCACAGCGAGTGGTTTGACGTACCGGCCGAGACCGTTGCCGCCGTTGAAGCCGCCAAAGCACGCGGCAATAAAGTGTGGGCAGTGGGCACAACCTCCATGCGCGCCTTGGAGTCCGCCGCACGCGAAACAGGCCGTCTGAAAGCCGGACGCGGCGATACCGATATTTTCATTACGCCGGGTTACCGCTTCAATGTTGCCGACCGATTGATTACCAACTTCCACCTGCCCAAATCAACCTTGTTGATGCTCGTCAGCGCGTTTTCGGGCATGGAGCATATCCGCAGCGTTTACCGTCATGCAGTGGAACAGGAATACCGCTTTTTCAGCTATGGCGATGCGATGATTTTGGGAAAAGCGGAATAAAGTGGAAGCAGATTGGAGCGTTTCAAACTGGTTATTTGGGTTGTCCCGAATCTGAATCAGTTGGAACGCTCTATTAAAATATGCGAATTAAAATAAATGATTAAAGTAAACGCGCGAAGTGGCTGGAATTTGAGTTGTAAGAAATAAAACAAAAAGGCCGTCTGAAAATCGTTTTTCAGACGGCCTTTTATCTTTCCATGCTTAGGCGTCGATGTTTTGTGCCAGCAGGGCGTTGTTTTCAATGAAGGCGCGGCGCGGTTCGACTTCGTCGCCCATCAGGGTGACGAACACTTCGTCGGCGGCGATGGCGTCTTCGATGCGGACTTTCAGGAGACGGCGGACGGTAGGATCCATCGTGGTTTCCCAAAGTTGTTCCGGGTTCATCTCGCCCAAGCCTTTGTATCGTTGGATGGACATGCCTTTTTGGGCAACGCTCATCAAGATGTCCAAAGCGGCTTCAAAGCTGTCGATGTCGTATTCGTTGTCGCCTTTGTAGAGCTTCGCCCCTTTGCCGACCATGCCTTTGAGTGCGTCGGCGGTTTGGGTAAGGGTTTGGTAGGCTTTGCTGTTGAGGAACTTAGGCTCGAGGTAGCTCACCATCACATTGCCGTGCAGCTTGCGTGTGATTTTGATGAACTGGTGTCCTTCGTGGCCTTCGATACGTTTGAGCGCGACTTCTTTTTCGTCCAAGAGGCCGCTCAATTCAGCAACGGCGCGGTCTGCGCTTTCTGCCGTGCTGAGATCGACCGGCGAAGCATGCAACATGGCATGCAGGACGAGTTCGTCAATGATGCGGCTTTCTTGCTCGATGACGGTTTTGGCCAACAGGAATTGTTTGGCGGTATTGGCAAGCTCTTCGCCTTCGATGGTACGGCCGTCTGAAACGATTTTGGCTTTTTCCAAGGCCAAACCGAGCAGCCATTGGTCTTTTTCCAGTTCGTCTTTGAGATAGCGCTCTTGTTTGCCGTATTTGGCTTTGTACAAAGGCGGCTGGGCGATGTAGATGTAGCCGCGTTCGACCAGCTCGGGCATTTGGCGGTAGAAGAAGGTCAGGAGCAGGGTGCGGATGTGCGCGCCGTCCACGTCGGCATCGGTCATGATGATGATGCGGTGGTAGCGTAGTTTTTCGGCATTGAATTCTTCTTTGCCGATGCCCGCGCCCAAAGCGGTAATCAGCGTGGCGACTTCTTGGCTGGCCAGCATTTTTTCAAAACGTGCTTTTTCGACGTTCAAAATTTTACCTTTGAGCGGCAAAATCGCTTGGAATTTGCGGTCGCGGCCCTGCATGGCGGAACCGCCTGCGGAGTCACCCTCGACGAGGTAGAGTTCGGACAGGGCAGGGTCTTTTTCTTGGCAGTCGGCAAGTTTGCCCGGCAGGCCCAAACCGTCCATCACGCCTTTGCGGCGGGTAATTTCACGTGCTTTGCGGGCGGCTTCGCGTGCGCGGGCGGCATCGACGATTTTGCTGGTGATGATTTTGGCTTCGGTCGGGTTTTCTTCAAGGAAGTCGGTCAGTGCTTGGTTGATGACTTCGTTGACGACGGGGCCGATTTCGCTGGAAACCAGTTTGTCTTTGGTTTGCGATGAGAATTTCGGGTCGGGCAGTTTGACGGACAAAACGCAGGTCAGGCCTTCACGCATATCGTCTCCGGCGGTTTCCACTTTGGCTTTTTTAGCCACTTCGTTGGCTTCGATATAGTTGTTGATGGTGCGGGTCATCACTTGGCGCAGCGCGGTCAAGTGCGTACCGCCGTCGCGTTGCGGAATGTTGTTGGTAAAACATTGCACGCTTTCTTGGTAGCTGTCGTTCCATTGCATCGCGCATTCGACGCTCATGCCGTCTTTTTCGCCGAACGCGTAGAAGATTTTTTCGTGCAACGGCGTTTTTTTGCGGTTCATGTATTGCACGAAGCCGGCCACGCCGCCGGAAAGGGCGAAGCTTTCGTGTTTACCGTCACGTTCGTCAATCAATTCTATGTCCACGCCGTTGTTCAGGAAGGAAAGTTCGCGGATACGCTTGGCGAGGATGTCGAAGCTGTATTCGACGTTGCCGAAGGTTTCCGCGCTGGCGAGGAAACGCACGGTCGTGCCTTTTTTGTCGGAATCGCCGACCACTCGCAACGGCTCTTCGGTTTCGCCGCGTACGAAGCGGACGAAGTGTTCTTTGCCGTCGCGGTAGATGGTCAGCGTTACCCAGTCGGACAGTGCGTTGACGACGGATACGCCCACACCGTGCAAGCCGCCGGAGATTTTGTAGCTGTTGTTGTCGAATTTGCCGCCTGCGTGCAAGACGGTCATGATGACTTCGGCGGCAGAGCGGCCTTCTTTCGGGTGGATGCCGGTCGGCATGCCGCGGCCGTTGTCGGCCACGCTGACGGAATTGTCGGCATGGATGGTTACGGTGATTTTGTCGCAATGTCCGGCGAGCGCTTCGTCAATGGCGTTGTCGAGCACCTCGAACACCATGTGGTGCAGGCCGCTGCCGTCCTGCGTGTCGCCGATATACATACCGGGGCGTTTGCGTACCGCTTCCAAGCCTTCCAGCACTTGTATGCTGTCGGCGCCGTATTCTTCGTGTTTTTGGTCAGTCATGGTCTTTTCTTGCTGAATTTCAAGGAAATTTTCCGTGCGCGTGATGAAATGTCAAACTGACGCGGCGGATGTGTTCCGAAAGGTCAAAATAATAGGCAATTATACCTGATTTTGCTGGAATATTCAGCGTTTTAAGTGCAAAAAGGCCGTCTGAAAGATTAAATTTCAGACGGCCTTTGTATCGGAAAACAGGTTTAGCGTTTGACACCGCTCAATCGTGCCCAGCCTTCTTCGATTTCGGCAGGATCGATGTCGAACCATTGGCTGTAAATGCCGCTGAGTTCTTCGACTTGTTCGTCCAAAAGACCGGACAAGACAATGCGGCCGCCTTGTTTGGTACGCGCGGCAAGCATTTCGCCGAGCATACGCAACGGGTTGGCCAGAATGTTGGCGACAACGACATCAAATTGACCTTGCGGCAGGCCGTCCGGCAGGTAGAACTGCGCGTCGACGTTGTTTTGCGCGGCATTGTCTTTGCTGGCGCGGATGGCTTGTTCGTCAATATCTACGCCGATGGCGGAGCCTGCGCCGAGTTTGAGGGCGGCAATGGCCAAAATGCCGGAGCCGCAGCCGTAGTCCAATACGCTTTCGCCGCCTTTGAGTTGCGTGTCGAGCCATTTGAGGCAGAGGCGTGTGGTCGGATGGCTACCCGTACCGAAGGCAAGGCCCGGATCGAGTTGCAGGTTGACGGCGTTGCCGTCGGGCGCTTCGTGCCAAGACGGGGTAATCCACAGGCGGTCGGAAATTTGAATCGGGTCGAATTGCGCTTGGGTCAGGCGTACCCAGTCTTGATCTTCAAGGATTTCGCCGGTGTATTTCAAATCGTTCAAACCGCATTCCTGCGCGGCGGCTTTGATAATGGAAGCGGCGTCGTCGCTTTCGCCGAAAAGGGCGATGACTTTGCTTTGTTGCCAGATTTGCTCGGTCGGCATGCCCGGCTCGCCGAAAATGGCCTGCTCGTTTTCTGTACCGGCGTAGGCATCTTCAATGGCGGCGGACAATGCACCGTGTTCCATCAGCGCGTCGGCAAGGCGTTCGGCGACGGCATCGTTGACGTTGATGGTGATTTGTTGATAGGACATGGTGGGGCTTTCTTTTTAATAAGGCCGTCTGAAAATCGACGTTGTGCTTTCAGACGGCCTTGTAAGGTATGAAACCTGATGATGCGGGTTTATCGGTTTTTCAAACCCAATACGTCTTGCATATCGTACAGGCCTTTTTTGCCGTTTGCCCAAACTGCGGCGCGTACGGCACCGGCGGCAAAAGTCATGCGGCTGCTGGCTTTGTGGGTGATTTCCACGCGCTCGCCGTCGGTGGCGAAGAGGGCGGTGTGGTCGCCGACGATGTCGCCTGCGCGGACGGTGGCAAAACCGATGGTGGACGGATCGCGCGGGCCGGTGTGGCCTTCGCGGCCGTAAACGGCGCATTCTTTGAGGTCGCGGCCGAGTGCGTCGGCAATGACTTCACCCATGCGTAACGCGGTGCCGCTTGGGGCGTCGACTTTGTGGCGGTGGTGGCCTTCGATGATTTCGATGTCGTAGCCTTCGTTTAACACGCGGGCAACGGTGTCGAGGATATGGAAGGTCAGGTTGACGCCGACGCTGAAGTTGGCTGCGAAGACGACGCCTATTTTTTCGCCTGCGGCTTGGATGGCGGCTTTGCCTGCGTCGTCAAAACCGGTGGTGCCGATGATGATGTTGACGCCTTTTTCCACGCATTTTTGCAGGTGTTTCAGGGTTGGCTCGGGACGGGTAAAGTCGATGAGGACATCGCTTTGAGCCAGTACGGCATCCACGTCGTCTGAAATGGCAACGCCGGTTTTGAGGCCGGAGGCGAAGCCTGCATCCAAACCCAATACATCCGAACCGGAATGCTCGAGTGCGCCGGAGAGGACGGCATCGGGATGGTTGTTGACCGCTTCAACCAATACGCGACCCATGCGGCCGTTGACGCCGGCAATGGCGATTTTCAATGCGCTCATGGGGCTTCCTTATTTCGGCTTGGTTTCGGTGGTCGGAACGACGTTTTGTCCGGCTTGAACGGCTTCGATGGATTTTTGAATGGCATCGCCTTCGGCGCGTGCGAGGACGTCGTTTTCAAAGTACAGGGTCAGGTTGCTTTGTTCTTTGATGATGCCGTTGCGGCTGGTGTTGAAAGTGTAATCCCAGCGGTCGGCATGGAAGGCGTCGCGCAGGAGCGGCGTACCGAGCAGCAGTTGGACTTGGTCGCGGGTCATACCTTGGCGCAGGGAAACCACGGCTCGGGGATTGAGCTCGTTACCTTGAATGATTTTGAGTTTGTAGGATGGAAAGTTGGATACGCGCTCGGCACTGCATGAGGCCAGACCTAAAATAGCGGCGATGGCAAGGCATAAGGCTTTATTCACGGGCTTACCTTTCTGTGTCATTTCGGGAAAGATGTTTATCATCGCTTGAATATTTTTAAAAAGCAAACGATAATCATCTTCTTAATTTTTCTTTATCGCCGATTTTCAATTGCAAGACCGGCGGCAGATTGCCGCCCTTTAACGGCCCAATAGTGGGCAAACGGGCGGAAAGTGCGTATTATAACGGTTATTACCTTACAGGGATATTGAATATTATGGAAAAATTCAGCAACATTGCGCAATTGAAAGACAGCGGTTTGAAAGTTACGGGTCCACGTTTGAAAATTTTGGACTTGTTCGAGACTCATGCCGAGGAGCATTTGAGTGCGGAAGATGTGTACCGTATCCTGTTGGAAGAGGGTGTGGAAATCGGCGTGGCGACGATTTACCGTGTGCTGACCCAGTTTGAACAGGCAGGCATTTTGCAACGCCACCATTTTGAAACCGGCAAAGCGGTTTACGAATTGGACAAAGGAGATCACCACGACCACATCGTCTGCGTGAAATGCGGCGAAGTAACCGAATTCCACAATCCGGAAATCGAAGCGCTGCAAGACAAAATCGCCGAAGAAAACGGCTATCGCATCGTCGATCACGCGCTGTATATGTACGGCGTATGCGGCGAATGCCAAACCAAAACCAAACGTTAATCAGTTTGTATGTTGATTTTTCAGACGGCCTTGGGCATTTTCAGCCTGAGGCCGTCTGAAACTTTATGGGCTTTACGATGAAGATTCCTTTTCTTGCGCCACGGGATTATCGTTTCCCCGACCCGTCTTACGCTTTGGCAGAATGCGATGGCTTGGTCGGCGTCAGCGGCGATTTGGATACGGGGCGGCTGTTGTCGGCGTATGGGCAGGGGATTTTTCCGTGGTTTAGCCGCGACGGTTGGTTTTTCTGGTATGCGGTTGCGCCGCGAGCCGTGATTGTACCGGAAAACCTGCATATCGGCCGATCGCTCGCCAAAACTTTGCGCCACAAGCCGTATAGGGTAACGGTCAACCGCTGTTTTGAAAAAGTAATTGCCCATTGCGCCAATGTGCCGCGTCCGGAACAGGACGGAACGTGGATAGAACCTGCGTTTCAGACGGCCTATTTGAAGCTGCACCATCAGGGACATGCGCATTCGTTTGAATGTTGGCTACCTGATGAACAAGGCGAAATGCAGTTGGCAGGCGGGTTTTACGGCGTGCAAATCGGCTGCGTGTTTTATGGCGAATCAATGTTTGCTTTGCGTCCCGATGCGTCAAAGATTGCGTTTGCCTGCGCCGTCCCGTTTTTATCGGATTTGGGCGTTGCGCTGATAGATTGTCAGCAGGATACTGAACATATGCGCCGTTTCGGTTCGCAGTTGATGGATTTTGCCGACTTTCAGACGACCTTGAAGGATTTGAATGCGAAACCGTTAAAGCGGAATATCGAATGCGGCGTGGTGGCTGAAAATCTGCTGTAAAAGATTGGCGGCAAAGATTGATTTATCGGCACGGCGTGTCGGCAGAATGGGTAGTCTGCATATTGAGGCTGGGAAACCGGTTGGAAAATAAATGCCATTCCATTCACTTGAACAGGCCGTCTGAAAATCTTGGCTTAACCGAAATCCGGCTGTGTAACGCTTGGTGCTAATTGTTAATAGCTGACGAAATTGCTTTTACATGGCAAAATAACAAGTTAAATATTTGTAATAGGGCGGCCTGAATAGGTTTCAGACGGCCCTGATCTCTTGAAGGAATCAACATGTCTTTGCAAAACATCATTGAAACGGCTTTTGAAAACCGTGCCGAAATCAATCCGAATACCGTTACCCCCGAAGTGCGTGAAGCGGTTTTGGAAACCATCCGCCAACTCGACTCCGGCAAACTGCGCGTTGCCGAGCGTTTGGGTGTGGGCGAATGGAAAGTCAACGAATGGGCGAAAAAAGCCGTATTGCTGTCTTTCCGCATTCAGGACAATGAAATCCTCAACGACGGTGTGAACAAATACTTCGACAAAGTGCCGACTAAATTTGCCGATTGGTCTGAAGACGAGTTCCGCAGCGCAGGTTTCCGCGCAGTTCCGGGTGCCGTTGCCCGCCGTGGCAGCTTTGTGGCGAAAAATGTCGTGTTGATGCCTTCTTATGTCAATATCGGCGCATACGTTGACGAAGGTGCGATGGTCGATACTTGGGCGACTGTCGGCTCTTGCGCGCAAATCGGTAAAAACGTGCACTTGAGCGGCGGCGTCGGCATCGGCGGCGTACTCGAGCCTCTGCAAGCCAGCCCGACCATTATTGAAGACAACTGCTTCATCGGTGCGCGTTCCGAAATCGTCGAAGGCGTGATTGTCGAAGAAGGCAGCGTGATTTCTATGGGCGTGTTCATCGGTCAATCCACCAAAATCTTTGACCGTACTACCGGCGAAATCTATCAAGGCCGCGTACCGGCTGGTTCGGTTGTCGTATCCGGCAGCATGCCTTCCAAAGACGGCAGCCACAGCCTCTACTGCGCAGTTATTGTCAAACGCGTGGACGCGCAGACCCGTGCGAAAACCAGCGTGAACGAATTGTTGCGCGGTATCTAATCGGATAACGATGACGCCGACTGAGGATGAGTGGCAAAGCCCGCTTTACGGTCGGGTGTGAACACAAAACAGGCAGAATGTTCTGCCTGTTTTTTTATGGCTTAAAAGGCCGTCTGAAACGATTTCAGACGGCCTTTTGTTTTTGATGATGGGTTGTTTAAAGATAATTGAAGGGAACGGAAATCCTTGCCTGAAATTACGCTTTCGGCCAGTCGGCGCAATAGTATTGCCAATAGACTTCGATAAAAGGAATCTCGCCGTAATCGCACAACCACGGTTTGGCGCGTGTGGTGTAGTGGATAACGGGCGGGACGGTGTCGGGTTTGGGGAATACTTCGCTGAGGTTTCGTTTTTGGAAATATTCGACTGCGCCGGTTTGGAAGTTCCAAGATTCTTCTAATTGCAGCCAGTTTTTTTGAAATACGGTGTTTAGAAAGCATTGGTTGCCATAGGGTACGGCTTCGTTGAGGCAGGCAGCGGTTTTCAGCAGTTGCACCGCGATATTGTGTTCCCGCCATTGCACCAAGTCGGCCAGCAACATGCCTGAATTGAAATAGGGTGTGGTGTGCAGGTCGATAGGGTATTTCCACTCGATGTGCGCCAAAACGGAATCTTGTACCGCCGCAACGGGATAACCGCGCATATCGAGGTTGAACAAATCATGCAGGGATTGGGTCACCACCATATCGCTGTCGAGATACGGGCGCGGTCGACAGGCAGGTGCTGCATCATCAGGCGGAAAAATGCAGCATCCGAAATATGGGACAAGCGGCGATATTGGCTGAAGTCCATCTCGATTTTGACATCATTCAGACGGCTGCCGCTGGCTGCGAGCTTTTGATTGGTATAGTCGATCCATTCCCGCCTGAAGGTATTGTGCATGAGGTAGAAATCGACATTTGTGTTGTGGGTACAGATGGATTTCATCAGTGTATGAACCTGCTCGGCATAGCCGGTATCGGCGGCAAGGACGATGGTGATGTTGCTCATTGTTAAATTCCCTTTATTTGCAATGTCTTAAGTTTTATCAGTCATTTTCTTGGTCTTGTGCAGTCGGTAAGGCAGCGTGGTCTTCGTTTTCCGACATGGCTTTTTCTAATAAATCGCGTTGCAGCTGTTTACCGGCTTTGATGCCCAATTTGCGCAGTTTTTCGGTGCTGCTGATGAGGTTGCCCCTGCCGGAAACCAAGCGGCCATAGGCCGTCTGAAACTGGGATTGGGCCTGACCAAGCGCTTTATTGATGCCGTCCATGCTTTCGACAAAACCGACAAATTTGTCATAGAGTTTGCTGCCTGCCTCGGCAATCGCCAGCGCGTTTTGGTTTTGCTGCTCGTTGCGCCAGATGTTGGCAACGGTGCGCAAGGTGGCGAGCAGGGTGCTGGGGCCGGTCAGCATGATGCGTTTGTCGAAACACTCTTGGAAGAGGTTTGGATCGTGTTGCAGGGCGAGGAGGTAGGCCGGTTCGACAGGGACGAACATAAAGACGAAGTCCAACGTTTTGACGCCATCAAGGTCGGTGTAATCCTTCGCGGCCAAGTTTTTAATGTGGGCACGGATGCTGGCGACGTGGTTGGCAAGCTCGCGCTCTGCTTCTGCGCCGGTGCTTTGCGTATAGCGGACGTAGGCGGTCAGCGATACTTTGGAGTCGATGACGATTTGTTTGTTGTCGGGCAGATTGATGAGGACGTCGGGCTGGAGGCGGCGTTGGGTGCCGTCTGCTTCGTGGCGGACGCTGGAAGCTTGGACGATGTATTCGCGACCTTTTTGCAAGCCGGAATTTTCCAATACGCTTTCCAAAATCATCTCGCCCCAGTTGCCTTGGGTTTTGTTTTGCGTGCCGGTCAGCGCGGTGGTCAGTGCTTTGGCATCGTGGTGGAGCTGGGTGTTGAGGGTTTGCAGGCGTTTGAGCTCGTTTTCGATGGTCAGGCGTTCTTTGGCTTCTTTTTCATAAGTCTGCTGAACCAGCTCGCTGAAGCCATGTATGCGTTCGTTGAGCGGATTAAGCAGTTGCTGAAGGTGGTCGTGGTTTTGCTCGGTAAAGCGGCGGCTTTTCTCTTCCAGAATAGTGTTGGCGAGGTTTTGGAACTGGTCGCTCAGGTTTTTACGCGCATCTGCCAGCAGGGCCAGCTTTTCTTCGGCAGCCTGACGGTCTTTTTCCGATTGGGTGTTGAGGCGCTCGTTTTGTACTTGAAGCGCGTGGTTTTGCTCCAAAAGGGCGGCGTATTCTTGTTTCAGACGGCCTTTTTCGGCTTCCTGTTGCTGTAAAAGGCTGTTTTTATCGTCGATATTGGCTTTTTCTTGGATCAGTTGAGTGGAGAGACGTTCGTTTTGGACTTGCAGCGCATGGTTTTGCTCTAACAGCGTGTCGTAGTCTTGTTTCAGACGGCCTTTTTCCGTTTCCTGTTGTTGCAAAAGCGTATTTTTATCCGCACTCAAGGCCTGTTCTTGAACCAGTTGCGTGTTGAGGCGCTCGTTGTTGATTTGCAGGTTTTGCGCACTTTGCTGCCATTTTGCACATTCGTGTTTTAAAGCTTCGGCTTCGGCCTCGCAATCTTGCAGATAGGCAATCTGTTTTTCGGCTGCGGCAAAGCGGTTGCCTGTCTCCTGCAATTCGTCTTGCAATTCCTGCACGGTATGGCGGCTTTGCGCCAAGTCCGCCGCAGTTTGAGCCTGCACCTGTTCGGCAAACTCATGCAGGCGGCGGCTTTCGGCCAATTCTTGCAAAACAATAAAGTGTCGGCTTTGGGCTTGGTAGCGTGTTATCAGCCAAGCAAACAGCGCGCCAATAAAAAATGCGGCCGCGCCGGTCAGGATTAGGGTGTTGTTCATGCTGGAAATAGTCAATACGCAGAATATTTCACTATATCATATATTTGCAGCGCATTTTATGGTCGGATATGCGCTAGAAGCGTGTGTTTTCTTTAAAAGAAGCTATCAAAGGTATTGATTTTGACTAAGTGAAGAGTTGGGCTGTAAAAAAAGATAAATTTGTAACATTTTGAATTTAAAAATATATTCAATTTAGAGTGCGATTTTGCAACAAAAAAGGAGGGATTTTATGGGTGCGGCAAGGTACGTTTGTAGTGTGTATGTAATTAAGACATCGGTGTCATTGAAAAAGACATTGGTCTTATTTTCAAAACAAAATATAAATTAACTAAAAAATTCATTATGTATGTTTTTAGTATTTCATCTTTACAGAAAAGTTGTATTAATTAACGATTAACACGGTATGATTCGTCCTGTCGGCGGCGCAGATGCCGGCGAAAAAATGTGTATGTTGTTAAATAACATTTTGTATCTATGAAAAAGGGCTACTTAAAATGGCACATTTAATAACGCTTGCTGCCGCTTCTTTAATCGGCATGTCGGGGATGCCGGCCTCCGCCCTCAGCGTCGCCTACAATATTGAAACGGTAGTACACAAATAATTTAATCATAAACGAATTAATTACAATACCTCAGAAAACGCAACTTAGGCCGTTTTTCGGCCGACAGACAAGAAAGTGAGACAAATAATGAAAACTTTAATCAAACTGGCAGCCGCCTCTTTAATCGGTATGTCCGGCCTGACCGTCGGCGCAACCAATATCGCCCACAATATGGCTGATGCCGATAAATAAAAAATACACAACACACCCTTAAATACACAGAAAAGAGTTAAAATGAAAACATTAATCAAATTGGCTGCGGCTTCTTTGATCGGCATGTCCGGTTTGACAGTTGGCGCAACCAATATTGCAAAAAATATGGCAGAAGCTGCCAATAAATAAACGAAGTGAAATTAAGCTTGTTTTGGTGATAAAAAAGGCCGTCTGAACATTCAGACGGCCTTTGTCTTTGATGGCAAACCGTTTTATTTGCCGATACAGAAGCGCGAGAAAATCACACCCAGCAAATCGTCGGCGGTAAATTCGCCGGTGATTTCGCTGCACGCGTTTTGGGCGAGGCGCAGGTGTTCGGCGAAAAGCTCGATTTGGTTATTGTCGCAGAGGGCGGCGTTTTCCAGCTCGGCTTCGGCTTCATGCAAGGCGTTGAGGTGACGGCTGCGGGCGAGGAACAGGCTTTCGCTTTCGCCCTGCCAGCCGACTTCCTGCAACAGCGCGTGTTTGAGCAAATCGAGACCCGCGCCGGTTTTGGCGGACAGGCTGATGACGGTGTCCGCGTTGGTTTGCGCGAGGCCGTCTGAACGGACGGCGACGGGTTCGCCGGTCAGGTCGGCTTTGTTGTGGATTTCGATTTTTTTCAAACCTTCGGGCAGGCTGTTCAAAATGGCTTGGGTTTTGGCGTTCACACCTTCGCGCGGGTCAATCAGAATCAGGGCGACATCGGCTTCGGAGACGGCTTTGCGGCTGCGTTCGATGCCGATTTGTTCGACCACGTCGTCGGTTTCGCGCAGGCCGGCGGTGTCGATGATGTGGACGGGCACGCCGTCGAGGGTAATTTGTTCGCGCACGGTGTCGCGGGTGGTGCCGGCGATGTCGGTTACGATGGCGATGTCGTCGCCCGCCAAGGCGTTGAGCAGGCTGGATTTGCCGACGTTGGGTGCGCCGACGAGGACGACGTTCATGCCTTCGCGCAAAATCGCGCCTTGTTCTGCGCTGGCAAGCACGGTTTTCAGACGGCCTTGCAGGGCTTGGAGCTTGCCGCGCGCGTCGGCGGCTTCGAGAAAGTCGATGTCTTCTTCGGGAAAGTCCAGCGTGGCTTCGACCAACATCCGCAGGGTAATAAGGTCGTCCACCAACTCGTGTATGTGTTGGGAAAACGCGCCTTTGAGTGAACGCAACGCCATGCGCGCGGCGGACTTGCTGGAGGCGTCGATGAGGTCGGCGACGCTTTCGGCTTGGGCAAGGTCGAGTTTGTTGTTGAGGAAGGCGCGTTTGGTAAATTCGCCCGGCTCCGCCATGCGCGCACCCAGTTCGAGGCAGCGCGAAAGCAGCATGTCCATCACGACGGGACTGCCGTGTCCCTGCAATTCAATCACGTCTTCGCCGGTAAAGCTGGCGGGCGCGGCGAAGTAGAGCAGGATGCCGTTGTCTATCGGCTGCCCGTCGCCGCCGAGAAAGTCGGTGTAAAGCGCGGTGCGCGGTTTGGGCGTTTTGCCGCCGCTGAGGGTTTGCGCCAAAGACAGCAGGTTTTTGCCGGAAAGACGGATAACGCCGACGCCGCCGCGTCCGGGTGCGGTGGCGATGGCGGCGATGGTGGGTTGGGTTGCGGACATGAGAACTCGCGTATAGATAAATTTAATGTGCGTATTATAGCAAAAGGCCGTCTGAAACTTTGGGTTTTGGGGTTTCAGACGACCTTTTTAGCAGATTGGAAATGTGGGCGTACTACTTGAATGGTTCAAGTATTTTTAATTTCCAAATCATCCGGCAGTAAGTCGTGTACGGAACAGTTTAAAGCAGAAGACAGTTGATATAGTTTATCAACCGTTATGTTGACCTCCCCCCTTTCTATTCTACCCATATAGCTTCTGTCTATCTCGGCAAGTAAGGCTAAGCTTTCTTGGTTGATATTGGACTGTTTGCGGATTTCTCGGATTTTTATACCTATCAAAACACTGATTTTACTCATGAGATTTGTCTTCACAAATCTCAAAATATCCAATTTTGACGTTTATTTATCCACGGATTATAATCCGTATTTTTGGAAAATATCTAATGTGGAGAACGTCAAATGGTAAGTTATGTTGAAAACTCTTTAGGGCGGAATGAACGTATTGTTTATAAAGCGCAAGTATCGTGGCTGTCCCAATTCGGACGATTGGTATTTGGTGCATTGTTTGCACTGTTGATAAGAGAGATTCCAATTATTGGAATAATCGGCATATTGTTTATTATTGTGGCTGTGCTGAATGTCATGACAACGGAGCTTGCATTGACCAATAAAAGACTGATCGCCAAAGCTGGCTTTATCCGTCGGCAAACAATTGAATTAAATATCGATCGCGCTGAAAGTCTTTCTGTAATCCAAGGTTTTTGGGGCAGGATTTTCAATTATGGCTCCATAGTGGTCAGAGGGACGGGCGGCAGTCATGCTCCGATTCCTTATATCGCCCGACCAATGGAGTTCCGTCAACAATTCAATGATTTTATAGATAACGAAATTGGTGGGGGCTCGAAAATCAAATTGAATTAAAACCGCCTGTCGTTTGAGGCGGGTGGAAATGGTGGTTTTGGTTTGATATAGCCAAATTACTTTATTTTCGATACGCAGCTTACCTATTGCTGTCATTTCCGCGAGGTGGGACTGACGAGGTTGGAAGCCTTGAAATATCGAAAGTTAGTTATGTTTGCTATAGCAAAATTGTAATTAAATATTTATTTCTATCGATCCGAATATGCAAAGGCCGTCTGAAACTTTGGGTTTCAGACGGCCTTTAAATTAAGACGATTAAACGGCGGCGACGGTAAAGCGTTCAAACAAATGCGCTTTATTTTCCACATCGTCGGCGATGGCGACTGCCAAATCGGCCACGCTGATGCCTGCAGGAATTTCACCGTCCATCAGCAAATCGTCTTTGCCCAAACGGTATTTGCCGGTTTTGTCTTCGCTGAAACCGCCGTCCGCGCCCAGTCGTGCCGGCGGGGAAACGAAAGACCAGTTCACATCGCGGTGCGGCAGGAGTGCCGTCAAGAGGTGGCGTGCGGCATTGGCGCCGTTGTAAATTTCTTTCGGGAAGTCGGGCGTATCGACAACTTGCAAATCAGGCGCGACATACAGGCTGCCTGCGCCGCCGACGATTAAGAGATACGGTACTTGCGCCGCTTTTGCCGCTTCGACGATGCTGTTTGCACCGCGTGTAAAATCCGCGCCAATATTGGGATTGGTCCAGCCGGGATTGAACGCGCTGACCACGGCGTCAAAGTCTGCCAGCTTGTCGGCGAAGTCCGCCGCGTTGACATCTGCGGAGACGGCGGCAACATTTTGCGCTTGGAACACTTTGTCCGTGTTGCGGGCGAAAGCGGTAACTTCATGACCGCGACCTGCCAATTCTCGAACGACTGCGTTGCCGACATAACCTGTTGAACCGATGACTGCGATTTTCATGTTTGACTCCTTGTTGGGATGTGATTGATTAGATGAACGCATTGTAAGGTCGTCTGAAACGCTTGATAATCCCTGATTTGCTGTTATGATTATGAAGTTAAACTAAACAATCAAAATAGAAGGCCGTCTGAAAGCGTTTGGACTTCGTTAAAACCAAACTTTCAGATGGCCTCATCATAGAAGAATGCAAGACATCAAACCCCTGCTCGTTTTCGCCGCCGTCCTCGAACACGGCAGTATGAACGCCGCTGCGGCCGCGCTGGGTATGACTCCGTCGGCGGTCAGCCAGCACATCAATCGCCTCGAAACCCTGCACGGCATCAAACTGTTAAACCGCAGCACGCGCAGCCTTGCGCCTACCGATGCCGGCCGCGCCTTGGGCGAATACTGCCGCCGCCTCGCCGCCACGCTTGCCGATACGCGTACCGTTATCGACAATCTGAAAACCGAACCCGTCGGCGAATTGCGGATTTCCTTGACTTCCACGGTCATTGAATCTCGCGCTTTTCAGACGGCGTTTGCAAGATTGCAAACCGAGTTCCCAAAAATCCGCCCCGTCCTCAATTTCAGCGATACTTTGGACGACCTGCAACACAATCAGACCGACATCGCCATACGCGGCGGCGACCGCGCTTTGGACGATCCCAATCTGGTTGCGCGCCATCTCGTGACGTGGCCGTATATGATTTGTGCCGCGCCCGATTATCTCGATCACCATCCGACCATTACCCATCCCGCGCAGCTTCATGCGCACAGCTGGCTGCATTTTTTACCTGTCCGCACGACCTTGCAAAACGGTGAAGAAAGCTATTTTCTCGACGTCGCCGACAGCATTGCCTGCACGCATCTTGCTGCCGTCCGCAGCCTGACCGAATGCGGCTTCGGTTTGTCTTTGCAAGTGGGCGGCGAAGTGAGGGAGAAAATCGCCCAAGGCCGTCTGAAAGTGGTTTTGCCGGAATGGACATTGCCACCGATCAGCCTTTATTTGGTCACGCCTTATCGTGTGCAGTCTGCCAAAACCGAGGCTGCTGTGCGCATTTTTACCGAGAGTTTTGCCAAGGAAGGGGATTTATGAACGCGGAAAATTGGTGTGTTTACCTGATTTTGTGCGAAAACGGCGCGTTTTATTGCGGTATCAGCAACCGTCCGCAAGAGCGGTTTGCGGCGCATTTGTCAGGAAAAGGCGCGAAATACACGCGTTTGAACAAGCCTGTCGGGATGCGCATCGTTTCAGACGGCCTGACTAAAAGTGAGGCGCTGAAACGGGAAATCGGGATTAAGAAATTGACGGCGGAGCAGAAGCGGGGCTTGTGGGCTGAAGCTGAAACCTTAACAAAAAGCTAATGGTATTGGATTAAATTGTAGTCGGGATATGGATAACTACATAAACAAGTAAGCCTGCTGGTGTCTTTTGCATAGCCAAGCGACAAATGTTTATTGACATGATTTAAAAAGGCCGTCTGAAACCTGATTGGGGTTCAGACGGCCTTTTTAGGATAAGAGGCAGTTTAATGCTTATGGTATTATCTGGAAAGTTTGTAAAAAATTGAATTTAAAAAGAAACATTAAGATTCAAGAGTATAACTGATTGAACAATAAAATGAAAATTATCACGCCAAATGACAAATGGGCGTGGATTTCTATCTGAGTAGAGGTGTGGTGTCAATATGTTTTTCCTGTAGAAATTAGTAGAGTTGTTTACAGTATT
>NZ_KV810298.1:0-330 GCF_001812735.1 Neisseria sp. HMSC069H12 | reverse complement strand
CGGTCAGCCATTTTTCGTTGGGTTTTTTGGCTGTGAACAGACGTTTGAGGAGGTGTTCCGATATTTCGCCCATGGTGGGACGGCGGTAGGCTTTTTTCGCCCGTATAAGGGCTTTCAGTCCTAGCTGCTTCATCAACCGCGCCACTTTTTTGCGATTCCAATCCAATACTACGGCAATGCGCCTTTGCCCGTAGCGTCCTTTATGCCGTTCGTAGATTTCGGCGATAAGGGCTTTGTCGGCTGCATCGGGGTCGGGCCGGTCTTGGTGGTGGTAGTAAAAGCTGCTTTGGGGCAGGTTTGCGATGTGCAGCAGGTATTTGAGCGGGTGTT
>NZ_KV810297.1:70572-83763 GCF_001812735.1 Neisseria sp. HMSC069H12 | reverse complement strand
CTGTGGTGTAAACAACGCAACGTTTTCCTATACCTTAAGTTTATTCTGCTAATAAAAAAGACCCGCCTTTAAGGCAGGTCTTTTCATGCATGATCCTGATTATTTATCAGAAGTATGTTGCTGACGGCGCAAGATAGCCGGAATTTCAAAGTCATCCAGTACAGACTGGTTGCTGAAATCAGCCGCTGTCAGATTCATAGAACGGATATTGCGGTTGGTACGAACCAAACTTTCAGCACTGCTTTGGCTTTTAGCTTGAGGCGCTTCTTCCGCACCGCGTACCAATTGTTGGGTACGGGCAGCAGCGCGCAGTTGGTTGTCAGTACCGTTTTCTTTCAAGCCGGTAGCAATGATGGTAATACGGATAGCGTCTTCGCTCATGCTCTCGTCTTCGGCAGCACCAAATTTGCATTCCACTTCAGGGTGTGCATTTTGGTTGACAATACGCATAATCTCGTTGAACTCAGACATTTTCAGACAACCGGGAGCAGTGGTAATGTTTACCAATACACCGCGTGCGCCATCCAAAGTAACGTTATCCAAGAGTGGGCTGGAGATAGCTTGATCGGTAGCCAAACGGGCACGGTCGATACCTTGTGCAAAACCTGAACCCATCATGGCGATACCGCGATTGCTCATTACGGTTTTCACATCGGCGAAGTCCAAGTTGATCATGTCGCTAGGGCAAGTCACCACTTCGGAAATACCGGCAACCGCATCACGCAACACATTGTCTGCCGCACGGAAAGCTTCACGCATGGTCACGTCTTCGCCCAAGGCAGTCATCAATTTGTCATTCGGAATAATAATCAGGGAATCGACGCGCTCTTTGAGCTGTTCCAAACCTGCTTGAGCGATATGTACGCGTTTACCTTCATAAGCAAACGGACGGGTTACAACTGCAACGGTCAGGATACCCATTTCTTTAGCGATTTCAGCCACAACAGGAGCAGAGCCGGTACCTGTACCGCCACCCATACCGGTAGTGATGAACAGCATGTTTGCACCGCGGATGGCATCTTCGATGGCTTCGCGATCTTCTTGAGCAGCGGCGCGACCAATTTCAGGATTTGCACCGGCACCCAAACCGCGAGTTAGGTTTGTACCCAATTGAATGCGTTTAGCCGCATTGTTTTTAGCCAATGATTGCGCATCGGTATTGGCACTGATGAACTCAACACCATGAATAGTGTTGGCAACCATGTTATTAATGGCATTACAGCCACCGCCGCCCAAACCGATAACTTTAATAACAGCAGGGCTCGTTGCTGATTCTGCTACGTCGTAAACAAATTCCATTCAATAATCCTCCGCGCCCCGCTTTATAAGGACGGTTCAAAAATAACTTATTATCCGTATTATATAAGAAGTATCCAGATACTGGCAAAAATCTTCTTACCATTCGGCTGTCGGCGTTATATTTTTACTACATTTTTTAACAGAAAATATACAAGTTTTAAATTATCCACTTGACAATTATTTAAAACCGTTTAATTCCACTTAAATATTTAGGACAAACGGTTGCTACACAGTCCGCCCTGAAAACTTTTATCAGAAATTGTCTTTAACGAATTTCATTATTCTTGCCCACAGACTGATTTTTTCAGCCTGATCATGAACCACAATGGCACCTGTCACCGGCGCACCGTCTTCCTCTCCTCTTGCCGCCTGCAAAAGACCGATGGCGGTTGAATAGCGTGGATTGCGGATACGCTCAGATACGCCGCCCATTTCTTGTGGAACACCGATACGCGCCGGCAGGTTGAATACTTCTTCCGCCAACTCAACAATACCGGTCAACATAGAAGCACCACCGGTCAAAACAATACCGGAAGTTAACACTTCTTCAGGGAAACCAGAGCGGCGTAATTCGTTCAGCGTCAATTCCAAAATTTCTTCTACGCGCGGACCGATGATTTCAGCCAATACACGGCGTGAAATTTGACGCGATTGACGGTCGCCAACGCTAGGGACTTCAATCATTTCATCCAAGCCGTCCATAGTCGGAATCGCAGCGCCGTAATGGATTTTGATGTACTCAGCTGCACTGTGCGGCGTACGTAAGGCTTGTGCCAAGTCTTTGGTAATCAAATCGCCGGCAACGGGAATAACCGCGGTATGGCGGATTGCGCCATTGGTATAAACCGCGATGTCGGTTGTACCGCCACCGATATCGATGACGCACACGCCCAAATCTTTTTCGTCTTCAGTCAAAACGGCGTGACCGCTTGCCAAAGGCTGAAGCATGATTTGATCCATTTGCAGGCCGCAACGTTGGATACATTTTTGGATATTTTGCAAAGCAGTGTTCGCACCAGTAATGATGTGTACACGGGTATCCAAACGCACGCCGCTCATGCCGATGGGCTCTTTCACACCTGGCTGGTTGTCAATGATGTACTCTTGAACCACAGTATGCAAGATATTGTGATCAGGCGGAATATTGATGGCTTTGGCCGTTTCTATGGCACGATCGATGTCGGCTTGCGATACCTCGCCATCTTTAATTTTGACCACGCCTTGTGAATTCAGGCTGCGGATATGGTTACCGGCAATACCGGTGACGACGTGGGAAATTTTGGTATCTGCCATCAGCTCGGCATCTTCTACCGCCTGACGAATGGCTTGCGCAGTGGCGTCAATATTGGTCACCATACCTGCACGCAGACCGCGTGAAGGGCTTTGCCCCAAGCCAACAATGTGGATTTCGTTATCTTCCCGAATCTCACCGATTAATGCGATGACCTTGGACGTACCAATGTCTAAGGCACTGATATATTTATTTTGTTGTTCCATAATTGCTCGTTCGCTATGTTGTCTGACTGACGGTTTGATTATTTTTGAAACAAGATTGCTTCACGTCTAATCGGCTATTCACTGTCGGAAGGGTTTTCAGACGGCCGGTAACGGACTGAAAAACCATCCTTATAACGCATATCGACATACTCGATACGGCTTTGTTTTTCACGCAGCAACGATGGCCAAATCTGGGCAAACTGCTGCAAACGTTTGATTTCGTTTTCACGCCCCAAGCGCACGGTAATGCCGTTGTTCAATACAAGCAGCCATGCCGAACGCGGCGTGTAGATTAATTCTTTGATGGTCAGTTTCAACGGGCTCAAAATACCGGAAAAGTCCGCATAATGTTTGACCATGTCTTTGCCTGTCCCCTGCTGCCCTTCAAATATAGGCAGGTCCTGTTTCAGGCTTGCGGCAAACACATTACCCTTACTGTCCACCAAGCCGCCAGCGCGCCAGTGTGCAACCGGCACACGCTCGGTCAGGATAATTTCCACGGTTTCCGGAAAACGGCGGCGTACCATTGCCGAGTCAATCCAAGGCAATTCCTGAAAAGCGGCCTGCGCCGAATCAATATCGGCGCGGAACATATTACCCCTGATATGCTCTCGTGCAACGGTTTGCAATTCTTTGCTGGAAGCATATTTCAGCTTGCCCTGAATGGCAATCTGTTTCACAGGAAAATATTTGGAATTGTAAAGCCAAGCTATGCCCGAACCTATCAGCAGAAAGGTCATCAGCACCAATAGCCGGCGGGTCAATCGACCCAGTGCGCCTGCATCATCCCACATGAGCGGTCTTCAAAATCTCAATACACAAATCAGCAAAATCTACGCCGGTATGGGCTGCAGATTTTGGCACCAAACTATGGCTGGTCATACCAGGCAAGGTATTGATTTCCAAGAGATACAGTTTACCGTCTGTATCTTTCAGAAAGTCCACGCGCGAACAGCCGTCCGCACCAATCGCCTGCGCGCCACGCACGGCCAGTTCGCGCATCAGGTTTTCCTCCGCCTCGCTCAAATCTTCCGACGGGCATTGATAAACCGTATCGTCGCGGTTATATTTGGCTTCGTAGTCGTAAAACTCGGTAGCCGGAATAATATGAATGCTCGGCAGGCCTTTGCCGTTCAATACCGGGCAAGAATACTCACCGCCGCCGATAAAGCGTTCGGCAATGATTTCGCCCTGCAAGTGTTTCAATTCTTCGTAAACGCTTTTCAGACGGCCTTTTTCTTTTACTTTTACCACGCCGACGCTGCTGCCTTCAGCTGCAGGTTTGACAAACATCGGCAAGCCCAATTTCTCTTCAACAGCATCAAAGTCGCTGTCATCATGCAATACGGCAAATTCAGGAATAGGCAAACCCAAGGCCTGCCAAATTAGTTTGCAGCGGTATTTATCCATACCCAGCGCAGAAGCGGCCACGCCGCTGCCGGTGTAAGGAATACCCATCAGATCCAACGCGCCTTGAATCGCGCCATCTTCGCCGAAAGTGCCGTGCAGAATATTGAAGGCCGTCTGAAAACCTTGTGTTTTCAATTCAGACAACGGGGTTTCTTTGGGGTCGAACGCATGGGCATCGACGCCTTTGCTTTTCAAGGCAGCCAAAATAGCGGCGCCGCTGTCCAACGAAACTTCGCGCTCGCTGGAGAAGCCACCCATCAACACGGCCACTTTGCCAAAATTCTGCATAATTTCTACTTTCTTAAATACCGATACAGGCCGTCTGAAATATTGTTCAGACGACCTATTTGTCCTCAAAGGCAAATATGCCTGTTTATTATGATTGTTTCGACAATTCCACCAATGCAGACGGAACGCGGTTGATATTGCCGGCACCCATATTCAACACAACATCGCCGTCCTGCAAAACATTCAGCAGCATTTGCGGCAAATCGGCGACGTTTTCGCAGTAAATCGGCTCGAGTTTGCCCAATACGCGGATGGCACGGGCAAGGGCGCGGGAATCGGCTGCGGCAATCGGCTCTTCGCCTGCGGCATAAACTTCGGTCAACACCAGCGCATCAACGGTATTGAGGACTTTGGTAAAGTCTTCAAACAAATCGCGTGTACGGGTATAACGGTGCGGTTGGAAAGCCAATACCAAGCGTTTTTCAGGGTATGCACCGCGCGCAGCGGAAAGGGTTGCCGCCATTTCGACAGGATGGTGGCCATAATCGTCCACCAGCAAAGCAGTTCCGCCGTTTGGCAATTTGATGTCGCCATATTTTTGGAAGCGGCGGCCGACACCTTCAAAGCCAAGCAAGCCTTTTTGGATCGCTTCAACCGATGCGCCAACTTCCAGCGCAACTCCGATAGCCGCCAACGCATTGAGGACGTTGTGGCGGCCGGGCATATTCAAAACAACTTCAAACGGCTCTTGCTCATGTCCTTTCATTTGGACATGAACGGTAAATTTCATTTGCGCGCCGATGTTTTCAATATCGGTTGCGTAGATATCAGCAGTATCGTCCAAGCCGTAAGTAGCATAAGGCTTGCTCACTTTGGGCAAAATCGCGCGGACGTGTTCGCTGTCGATACACAAAAACGCTTTGCCGTAGAACGGCATACGGTGGATAAAATCAACAAACGCCTGGTGCAGTTTTTCGACGCTGTGTCCGTAGGTGTCCATGTGGTCTTCGTCGATATTGGTGACGACGGACATAATCGGGGTCAGATGCAGGAAGGACGCATCGGACTCGTCGGCCTCAGCGACGATGTATTCGCCTTTACCCAAACGGGCGTTGGTACCTGCGGCATTGAGTTTGCCACCGATAACGAAAGTCGGATCAAGACCTGCCGCACCGAGAATAGAAGCGGTCAGGCTGGTGGTTGTGGTTTTACCGTGCGTACCGGCAATGGCGATACCATCGCGGAAGCGCATCAATTCTGCCAACATCAGCGCGCGGGGAATGACGGGGATTTGCTGCTCCAGCGCGGCAACGACTTCGGGATTGTCTTTTTTGACGGCAGTAGAGGTAACGACGACATCCGCACCATTGACGTGTTCGGCAGTATGGCCTGGGTAAACTTGGATGCCGAGAGCGCTCAAATGCTCAGTAACGGCATTTCGCGCCTGATCCGAACCGGAAACTTTAAAGCCCAAATTGTGTAAGACTTCGGCGATACCGCTCATGCCGACGCCGCCGATACCGACAAAATGGATGTTGGTGACTCGATTTTTCATCATAATGTTGCGTTCCGGTGGATTTTCGATGCGTAAAGGCGTTATTTTAAAGGGCTATCCGCTTCTGCGCCATAGTTTTCTTGTAAATTAAAGATGTTTCGGCATACAGGATTTCACATTGGTTGCAATATGGGTAAAAAAGGGGCGGCACTTGGCGGTGAATCTTTGCTATTTTGCCTATTTTTAAACTTGATTTCAGCTACCAAAACACCAGCAAAAACAAAATATAAGGTCGTCTGAAAACCGTTTTCAGACGACCTCGTGCTTATCAACTGGATGGCACTTGTATCCTCATCAAGCGCATATCCAGTTTGCGCCGTCCCCACGCGGTCGCATACAAAAGGCGCAAAAGCCACGGATAACGCGGTTTGCAGACGCTGCTCAAACCGGCTTCTTCAATAATTTCCACACCCGGCATCAGCCGCAGAATGTCGTCCACTCCGCTTATCGCCCAGCGGAACTCGGGCGGTTTGTCCATTTTACCGAGCGCGTCGTGGTGTTTGCTTTGTCCGATGTAGGCTTTGGGGATAGTGTCAAAAGCAAGTTGGGCATTCGGCAGACGGCGAGCAACCTGTTTGAAAAAATCCTGCACTTGCGTTTCTTCGAAATACATCAACACGCCTTCGATCACGAGCAACACGGGTTTGCCGTGCGCTGCGACGGTGTTCATCCACGCTTCGTCAAACATGGACGCGCCCAGATAATGATTGCCCGATTCAGGCAGCAGCATGCGCCGCACTTCAATCACTTCGGGTAAATCCAAATCATACCAAGCGGTAATGCGCGGCTTGCCCAAGCGTTCGTAACGCGCATCCAGCCCCGCGCCGATTTGCACGACGACGGCATCGGGATGTTCGGCGATAAAGTGCCGGGTCATATCGTCCAACAGCTTCGCCCGCCCGCAACAGCCGACCTGCGATGCTTTGACTTTGGCAAACTTGCTGAAGTCGTAGTCAATCTTGTCCAACATCCGCACGGCTTCGTCATCGCGCAAAAGCGGCTGCGCCCTACCCTGCTCTACTGCCTTCGCCCACAGGGGGATCAGCATGGTACTGGACAGGGCGGAAATGGTTTCGGGAGAGATTTTTGCAGACATGGCAGCCTCCAATGAGAGAGATTCCTATTTACATCATACTCCCGCACAATAAGGCTGCCAAGCTACAAAAAGGTCGTCTGAAACCTGTTTTTTTGGTTTTCAGACGACCTCTGTTTCGTTCATTACATCATGTCATCATGCCGTACACGCGATGGCGGCTTCCGCCACATCGTCCGCACTGTGCGGCAACGCCAATGTGCGGGCGTTTTCCGCCCATTTCAGGCATTTTTCACGGTTTAATCCGCCGAGGATTTCGGCCAGTTTTTCTGCCGTCAGTTGAGTTTGCGGCAGCAGCAAACCAGCTTCGGCCTGCACCATAAAGCGCGCATTAGCTGTTTGATGGTCGTCTACCGCGTGCGGATACGGCACCAGCAATGCACCCAAACCTGCAACCGTCAGCTCGGCAATCGTCAGCGCGCCGGCACGGCAAATCACCAAATCGGCATCACGGTAGGCAGATACCATATCGGTAATAAATTCGACGCACTCGGCCTGCACACCCAACGCATCGTAATCCGCCTGCAGGTTGCCCAATTTATTGCGGCCGGACTGATGATACATTTGCGGACGGGCCGCCTCAGGCAATAATGCCAAAGCTTGCGGAACGGTTTTGTTCAACACATCCGCACCCAAACTGCCGCCCACCACCAAAACTTTCAGACGGCCCTGACGGTTTTCAAAGCGTTCTTCAGGAACAGGCAATGCCGCAATATCGGCACGAACAGGGTTGCCCACCAATCCGCCTTCATGCTGGAAGGCTTTCGGGAAAGCGTACAGGACACGGTTTGCCCAACGCGACAGTTGGCGGTTGGACAAACCGGCTACGGCGTTTTGCTCATGAATCACAATCGGCACACCGGAAATTTTTGCCGCCAAGCCGCCGGGGAAAGTAACGAAACCGCCAAAACCGATAACACACTCGACACGGTGTTTCTTAATAATCTGCTGCGCCGCGCGGACGGTTTTATACAGCGTAAACGGCAACATCAGCTTACGCTTGATGCCGTTGCCGCGGATACCTTTAATCGCCAGCGTTTCCAAGCGTATGCCGTATTGCGGCACGATACGCTCTTCCATCGAATCCTGACTGCCCAGCCAAATCACATGATGGCCGCGCTTTTGCAGCGACTCGGCAACCGCCAATGCAGGGAAAATATGACCGCCCGTACCGCCGGCCATCAGCATAAAAGTTTTACCGCTCATGGTTTTACTCCACCGAATAACCGCGCATTTTTTGGCGGTTTTCATAATCAATGCGCAATAACAAAGTAACGCACACCAGCATGATAAAGACAGCCGAACCGCCGTAAGACATAAACGGCAAAGTCAGGCCTTTAGTGGGCAGGATACCGATGTTTACACCGATATTGAAGAAACTTTGAATACCAATCCAAATGCCAATGCCGTTGGCGATGTACGCGCTGAACATCAAGCCCGAATCACGTGCCTGTTTGCCGATGGAAAACGCACGCCACACCAGCCAGCCGTAGCAGAACACCAAAACCAGCATCCCAACAAAGCCAAATTCTTCACCGATGACGGCAAAAATAAAATCCGTATGCGCTTCGGGCAGATAGAAACGTTTTTCCAAACTCGCACCCAAGCCCTCGCCAAACCAGCCGCCACGCGCAATCGCCATCAAGGAATGCGTCAGCTGATAGCCTTTACCCAACGGATCGCTCCAAGGGTCCAAAAACGCCGCCACACGCGCCATACGGTAAGGCGCGGCCAAAATCAGCAAGCCCATACCGCTCACAACAGTCGCCACCAATACGGCAAAATATTTCCATGGAAAGCCTGCCAAAAACAGCATACCCATGGTGATCACGACAATTACGACAAACGAGCCAAAGTCCGGCTGACCCATAATCAAAACCAAACCGACCGCCACCAACATAATCGGCAGAATCAAGGTCTTAAACTTGCGGAAACGTTCCTTTACCCTTACCCGAGCTTCACTTTTAAAAGGGCTGCACACCAAATCGCCAATACCGGTAAACAAAGACGACCAACCCAAAGAATCCAAATCGCGCAACATTTCTTCACGGCGCGTAAACAGGCTGGACAAATACAAGACCGTCGCCAATTTGAAAAATTCGGTCGGTTGCAGGTTGAGCGGCCCGATATGAATCCAGCGCGTCGCGCCGTTAATCTCGCGGCCGACAAACAACACCAACAACAACAGCAAACCCGAAACAGCAAAATAAAACGGAATAATCCGCCGCCAGAAGCTCATCTTCAGCAGGAAAAGCGGCAAGCATATGGCCACCGTAAACAGGATAAACATTGCCTGCTTAGACACAAAAGAAAACTGGCTACCCCCTTCCGATGCCGCATACGCAATAGAAGCCGAATAAATCATAATCAGGCTGAAGACCGTCATTAAGACGACCATCCACAAGAGAGAAACATCAAACTTCCGACCATCGCGCGCAATCGGCCGGTCAAGCATTTTGGAAAGACTAATCATGAAAACATCCGTAACGGCTTGAATAAAATATTCAGACGGCCTGCAAATGGGCAAGAGGCCGTCTGAAAAAATGAATTAACGTTATTTTAAAGGTTTATTTCCAAACCAACAATTCAGATTCTTTAAAGATGTCGGATTCCGACGTTCTTTGCGCCCTCTCCTACCCTTTGATACCGGCAAAAGGCCGTCTGAAAACGCTTTTATGTTTTCAGACGGCCTTGTATAAATCTTTTTTTCAGGGAAATAGGCTACTTTTTATCCAATGCAAACCCTAAACCACCTGCGGTATTTCCGCCCACGGCTGTATCTGTTCCAACTGCGCGGCGAGGCTAAGCAGCGTGTCTTCGCGTCCGTGAGCGGCGGCAAACTGAGTACCGACGGGCAGCCCGTTATGCCGGTAAAGCGGCACGCTCATGGCGGGGTTGCCGCTCATGTTCAGCGGCGACGTATAACCGACGTATTGCAGCGCGGCGGCGGCTTCTTTTTCTAAAAACGGGTTGTTTTTCAACAGAAAACCCAAGCGCAGCGTGCCGAACAGCAGGCGCATGGCTTTTTGTGCGGCGGGTGGCGGCATCATCTCGCCGATTTTCGGCGTGGTGCGCGGGCAGACGGGCGTCATCAACACGTCGTAGCGTGTGAAAAATGCTTTGGCGGCACGTTCCTGCGCCAGCATCACGTCGCGCGCCCATGCCATTTCGCCCGCGCTGATTTGCCGTCCCTGCACAATCATTGCCCACGTTGTCGGCTCAAGCAGTCGGTGCGGCAGCTTTTGTCCGGTTTCGTATTGATATTGGTAGAACAGTTTTGCCGTTTCGCCCATGACGATGATGCGGGCGGCTCGGTTTAATTGTTCGGGCGGCGCAAAATCGGGCGTGGCTTCTTCCAATTCGTGTCCCGCGTCTTGCATCAGTTTCAAACTATGGGCGAATGCGGCTTCCGTGCCTTCGTCGTTGCCGCCGCCAAACCATGCCTGTTTCCAAAAAGCTATTTTCAGACGACCTATTTCTAGTTTCATGCTGTCTGCAAAACCGTTTTCGGGCGGCGGCGGGCAGGCATACAGGGCGCGGGCTTGGGTTTGGGCGGCGATGTCCAGCAAAACCGCGCTGTCGCGCACGCTGCGGGTCAACACATGGTCGCATACCAAACCTTGCCATGCCTCCGATGCGTTCGGCGCGTAACTGCTGCGGCCGCGCGTGGGTTTCAGCCCGAACACGCCGCAGTTATGCGCGGGTAAGCGGATGGAGCCGCCGCCGTCGTTGCCGTGCGCTGCGGGTACGACGCCCGAAGCCACTGCCGCTGCCGCGCCTCCGCTGCTGCCGCCTGCGGTGTAATCCAAATGCCACGGATTGCGCGTGATGCCGTAAATTTCGGTTTCGGTAACGGGATATGCGCCCCATTCGGGCGTGGTGGTTTTGCCGAACACGCGCAGCCCCGCATCGAGATAGGCTTGGGTCAAATCGCTGTTTTGCTTGGCAATGTAATGCTGCATCATGCGCGAACCCGACCATGTCGGCGCGCCTTCCCAATCCGCCAGCAGGTCTTTGAGCAAAAACGGTACGCCCGCCAGCGGCGTATCGGCATTTTCAGACGACCCCTGCCACGCCGCCGCGCGTTCGCGCAAATCATGCGCCAACAGATTGAGCTTGGGATTGACTTCGTCCAAGCGGTTTAAAGCAGCCTGCAACACTTCATCGGTGGAGACTTCTTTTTTGCGGATCAGCTCTGCCAAACCGACGGCATCGTAACGGATGTAGTCTTGAAAATTCATGGGTTTTCCTTTCGGATTGATAAACACACGTTTTGTCGGTCAGGCATAGCTGCCCGCCGCCTCGCTGTTTGCCCGCATAGGCAAATTTTAAGAAACAGTAACACCGGATAAAGGCAAGGAACAAGTTTACCGTTGCTGCAAAAAGGTCGTCTGAAACTGCCTTAACGTTTTCAGACGACCTTTGAGACAATGACACACAAGGTTTACGGTAAAACCAACCCTCTTTTCATGTTTCAGACGGCCTCACAAAGCCTTAAACGCCTCGATAAATACTTCCGAACGGTGCGCATAGCCTTTGAACATATCGAAGCTCGCACAGGCGGGGCTGAGCAGCACGATATCGCCTGCTTCGGCTTGGGCGTATGCCGTCTGAACCGCTTCTTCCAAAGTGGCGCAGTCGGTCATATTCAAACCGCAGCCGTCCAAATCTCGGCGGATTTGCGGCGCATCGACGCCGATCAGGAACACGCCTTTTGCCTTACCGGCAAGCGCGTCGCGCAGGGGCGTGAAGTCCTGCCCTTTGCCCATTCCGCCCAAAATGACGAATAGCGGATTTTGCAAACCGGCAATCGCGGCGGCAGTCGCACCGACGTTCGTGCCTTTGCTGTCGTCGATGAACACCACGCCGTTTTTCTCGCCGATTTTTTCCACGCGGTGCGGCAGGCCTTGGAAGGTTTTGACGTGTTCGAGCAATGCTTCGCGCGGCAAACCGATGGCTTCGCACAAGGCGACGGCAGCCATGACGTTGGCGGCGTTGTGCAAGCCTTGCAGCGGGATGTCTTGCGTAGAAATCAAATCTTCATTGCCTTGTTTCAAGCGGCCTGTCTCGCGTTCTAACCAAAAATCGGCTTCGTGTTCCAACGAAAACCATTTCACCTCGCGCCCGGCGCGCTTCATCGCACGACAGAACGCATCATCCGCATTCAAAACCTGCACGCCACCGCCACGGAAAATCTTATCCTTGGTATGCGCATAGTCGAGCAAGTCGTCGTAGCGGTCGAGATGGTCTTCGGAAATGTTCAGCACCGTCGCCGCAGTCGGGCGCAGACTTTCAGTGTTTTCCAGTTGGAAGCTGGAAAGCTCCAACACCCACACGTCCGCTTTTTTGCCTTCGCGCTGCAATTCCGCCTCCAAAACCGGCGTACCGATATTGCCCGCGATAACGGTATCTAGCCCGCACTTGATGCAGAGATAGCCGACCAAGCTCGTTACCGTGGTTTTGCCGTTGCTGCCGGTAATCGCAATCACCTTGTCGCCGCGGCGGTTCACAACATCCGCCAGCAATTCGATGTCGCCCAACACACGTCCACCGTTTTGCTTGAACGCCTCGATATCCGGCTGCCGCTCGCTGATGCCGGGACTAAGCGCCAGAATATCGAAACCGTTGTCCAACGCATCTTTCAGGCGACCCGTGTAAAACACCAGCCCGTCAAACATCTTACCGATTTGCGACACGCGCTCCGGTTTCAGCTCCGCATCATACGCAGCCACCTCCGCGCCGTTTTTGCGCAGGTAGGCAATCATAGAAATACCCGTGCCGCCTAGTCCGGCGACGAGGATTTTTTTGTTTTGGAAAGTCATTTTGGTTTTGCCCTAAAACAAATCATATTGAGCAGGGGGGATGTCCGCTCCTGCTCAAGCCACTTTCAGACGGCATCGCGAGCTGTTCAATAACCCAGCTTCAAACGGCGGTAATTGTTGCAGCCAATTTGGTCTCTGTTGTCGCAAGCCTTACCGTACCATTCTTGGGCAAGGGCGAGGTCTTGGTGCACACCACGTCCAGACTCATAGGCTATACCCAACAAGACTTGGGCTTGGACATCCCCTTGTTCTGCCGCCTTGCGATACCACTGCACTGCCTGTGCATC
>NZ_KV810297.1:68648-70472 GCF_001812735.1 Neisseria sp. HMSC069H12 | reverse complement strand
ATACCATTTGACCGCTTCGGCATCATCCTGGCCCACGCCTTGTCCATTTCCATACATCGCACCCAAATTATATTGGGCTTGGGATAATCCCTGATCCGCCGCCCGCCGATACCATCTGACCGCTTCGGCATCGTCTTGGCGTACGCCGCGTCCGTTAGCATACATCACGCCCAAATTGAATTGGGCTTGGGCATCCCCTTGTTCTGAAGCCTTGCGATACCACTGCACTGCCTGTACATAATCTTGACGAACTCCTTGTCCATTTTCATACATCACGCCCAAATTGAATTGGGCTGCTGCATTTCCCTGTGCTGCCGCCTGCAAGTTTTCCCGAAAATCCGATACGTCATCCGCCCACACCGCTTGGTTCAAGCCCAAGGCAATCAGGGCGGCTGCAAGCCATTTGACTGTCTGTTTCATGGTTTTACTCCTGTTTCGGTATAAGGCGGGTTTCAGTCGCCGTTAAAAAAATAGGGATTCGGCAGGCTGATGCCTGCGGGTTTATCCCCGTTAATAGGCAATCATGGAAATACCCGTACCGCCAAGTCCGGCGACGAGGATTTTTTTATTTTGAAAAGTCATTTTGGTTTTATCCTAAGCTTTTTCAGACAGCCTTTGAATAAGGATTCAATATCCTGCCTGATTAAATACACGATAAACATCACAACCTTGTTGTAGTCCGTTATTACAAGCCTTACCAAACCACTCGTTGGCAATCTTATAGTTCTGACGAACACCTTCTCCTTTGGCATACATCACACCCAAATTGTATTGAGCTTCTGCAAACCCTTGTTCTGCCGCCTTGCGATACCACTGCTCTGCCTGTACAAGGTCTTGATGGACTCCTTGCCCATTAGCATACGCCACACCCAAATTATATTGGGCATTAGCCAATCCTTGTTCTGCCGCCTTGCCAAACCACTGCACTGCCTGTGCATAGTCCTGGCGGACTCCTTGCCCATTGGCATACATATTACCAAAATTATATTGGGCTTGAGCATACCCTTGTTCTGCCGCCTTACGATACCACTGTACCGCCTGTTTACCATCTTGACGGACTCCTTGCCCATTGTCGTACATCACACCCAAATTAAATTGGGCATTGGCCAATCCTTGTTCTGTCGCCTTGCGATACCATTTGACCGCTTCAACATAGTCTTTGCGGACACCTTGTCCTTTTTCATACATCACACCCAAATTAAATTGGGCTTGAGCAATCCCTTGTTCTGCCGCCTTGCCAAACCACTGCACTGCCTGTGTATAGTCCTGACGAACTCCTTGCCCATTGTGGTACATCACACCCAAATTATATTGGGCATTGGCCAATCCTTGTTCTGCCGCCTTCCGATACCACTGCTCTGCCTGTACAGGGTCTTGACGGACTCCTTGCCCTTTAGCATACATCGTACCCAAATTATTTTGAGCTACAGGATACCCTTGTTCTGCTGCCTTGAAATACCATCGTGCCGCCTCTGCATAATCTTGACGAACTCCTTGCCCTTCGTAATACATCTTACCCAAACTAAATTGGGCTTCTGCAATCCCTTGTTCTGCTGCCTTGCCAAACCACTGCACTGCCTGTGTATAGTCCTGACGAACTCCTCGCCCATTGTCGTACATCACACCCAAATTATATTGGGCTTGAGCATACCCTTGTTCTGCCGCCTTCCGATACCACTGCTCTGCCTGTACAGGGTCTTGACGGACTCCTTGCCCCTTGGTATACGCCACACCCAAATTATTTTGAGCTACAGGATCCCCTTGTTCTGCTGCCTTGAGATACCATCGCGCTGCCTCTGCATAATCTTGACGAACTCCTTGCCC
>NZ_KV810297.1:67748-68548 GCF_001812735.1 Neisseria sp. HMSC069H12 | reverse complement strand
GACAACAGGGCTACCATCATTTTTTTTAATAATTTATTCATTTTAAAATCCATTTCTTTCAAATCATTGTTTCTGTTTTGTCCTAGTTTTTTCAGACGGCCTTTAGAAAGTTTCATTATCCTACTTAATCCAATATATGGTAAGCATAGCAACTTCGCTGACTTCCATTAGCACAAGCCTTACCAAGCCATTCTTTGGCAATTTTATAATTTTTGGGAACACCTTGACCATTCACATGCATAAGAGCCAAATTGTGTTGGGCATATGCATCCCCTTGTTCTGCAGCCTTGCGAAACCACTGCGCTGCCTGCGCAGAGTCTTGACGAACACCTCGTCCTGTTTCATACATTACACCCAAATTAAATTGGGCGGTAGCCACTCCCTGCTCCGCAGCCTTGAGAAACCAGCCTGAAGCCTGTGCATAGTCTTGACGAACACCTTTTCCTTCGTCATACATCACACCCAAATTATTTTGGGCAGGAGCATACCCTTGTTTTGCCGACTTGCGATACCACTCCATTGCCTGTGCATAATCTTGACGGACTCCTTGCCCTTTGGCATACATCGCACCCAAATTATTTTGAGCTGCAGGATACCCTTGTTCTGCCGCCTTGAGATACCATCGTGCCGCCTCTACATAATCTTGACGAACTCCTTGCCCTTCGTAATACATCTTACCCAAACTAAATTGGGCTTTAGCATTTCCTTGCTCTGCAACTTGAAGCATTTCCTTAAAATCCGGCACCTTATCAGCCCAAACAGCCTGCGCCAAGCCCAAAGACAACAGGGCTACCATCATT
>NZ_KV810297.1:67411-67648 GCF_001812735.1 Neisseria sp. HMSC069H12 | reverse complement strand
CCTTTGGCATACATCGCACCCAAATTATTTTGGGCTGCTGGATACCCTTGTTCTGCAGCCTTGCGATACCATTTCTCTGCCTGTACATAGTCCTGATGGAGACTGGAGTCATTGGCATACAATAATCCCAAATTATATTGGGCAGCAGCAGCCCCTTGTTCTGCGGCCTTGCGATACCACATCATTGCCTGAGCATAGTCTTGATGGACTCCTTGCCCTTTGGCATACATCGCACCC
>NZ_KV810297.1:22669-67311 GCF_001812735.1 Neisseria sp. HMSC069H12 | reverse complement strand
ATACATCTTACCCAAACTAAATTGGGCTTTAGTATTTCCTTGCTCCGCAACTTGAAGCGTTTTTTTAAAATCTGACACGTCATCTGCTAAAACCGCTTGCACCAAGCCCAAAGACAACAGGGCTACCATCATTTTTTTTAATAAACTATTCATTTTTAAACCTATTACTTTCAAAGTGTTGTTTCTAATGTATCCTAAGTTTTTCAGACAACGTTTTATTTCTTTCTCGGTTTTGCCTGACGATAGCCGTTACCGACATTTTTACCTGTATTGATACAAATGCGCCCTTCACATATGTAGGCATCCGACTCAGCAAATGCTTTGGCAGTTTCAATGGCATGTTCATAACTCTCCAAATTCCGCACGCCTATCAGCCAAATCAACAACTGTATATCGCACCACCACAAACAATATAATGACAGCAATAGCTAATACTACGCCTATGCCGATATACCAGCTTTTGATAATTTTATTGAGTTTTCCCACTTCACGATTTAATTCATCAACTGCCTTCTTATACCCTTCACTTACTAAGCCCAACGACTGCTCAGTTTCTTGACGGATAGTTTTCCCTGCACTGTCAACTATATTACTAACCTGTCGTCTGAACCGGTCGGACTCCTCTGACAAAGCACGCTGTTGCTCATTAATTCGGTCATCAATTTTTTTCCCGTGTTCAATAACGTCCGCCCGCAACATTGCCAACACCTTTATAGCCTCATCAAATTTCTTATCGTCCATTTAAACCTTCCCCGATATACGGATTTAAAGCGTTCTGACCATTGCACGGCTTGAATGTACCAACTCCTGTTGCCGCTCCAATTCCTGCTGTTCTTTATCTTCAGCCAACAGATTTTCTCCCTGCCTCAGCATACGCTGACCTTCTTCCGACTGCGCCAGACTTTTACCCAACGCATCCAACTGACTGCTGTCCGCAGACAAAACTGCAGCGTATAAATCACTGCCGCTCAAATTGTTCCAGTCGGTATTGTTGTAGTCGAAAGAGTGTTTTTGATGATCAGACCGTTTCTGCCTTTTCTGCTCATCATGATGATACAGTACCCCGCTTTTCTCTAGTCGGTCTATGATACCTCCATTGAGATTCAACCCGCTTGCCATCCCTACTCTTGCCCCGTTAATCAGGCTCCAATGTGAAGATTTGTTCTGCTCAATACGATAGCCTTCTTCCGTCAGCGTTCGCGTTTTCAAATTTCCTGAAAAAGTAATTTCTACTTTTCTGCCGATACCTTCAGGATCGATTTCTCGTTGAAGTTTGAAATTGATCATTTCCGAAGTTCGCCCACCAACAAAATCAAAATTTTCGTTTTTGTAAGGACGTATAGCAAAATCCTTGATGTACCTTCTACCATCGGGCTCAACCACAAACCGTGCTTTATCGTCCAACATAAAAGCACTGGTATTCCAGATATATGCTCGCTCGACCAAATCGTCTTTTCCATCATCGTACATAGCAAGCGTCAGAGATACCCATCCTCTATCTAAGCCGAAATGCTTCATAACTTCAGCCTTACTGTATTCTCCAGGTTTTAATCTGTAAGCAGATATCTGATAGTTTTCATTAAAAAATTTATTTACATATTCAAAATCTGACGCTCTTGCAAACCGTCCAGGACCATTCATAAACATTTGCGCAGAAACTGAGTATGGCTCACGTTTTCGAGAAATAATGTGGGTATCAATTTTATTTTTAGGTGGAATGGGTTGCCCATATAAATAAAGACTTGTTATTTCTTCCATTGTTGGTAACTTATTCATTTCAATTCTTTCATATTTTAATCTAGAGTCAAATTATTAATTTAATAATTTGATAGATATCAAAATTCAATTAACACTAAAATTGTCAACCAACTCACAATTACCAAATATGCAGCTACTCCATAAACACCAATAACAACACCCTGCCCAATCTTGCTCCTAACAATTTTTATCAACTTACTATAAATTATTAAATAAATTAGCATAATACAACCAAGGAGTATAAAATATGGTATAAAGGAAATCTTCAACCATACCCAAGCACCTTTCCAAAATAATAAAAGCAATACTAAGTAAAGTAGAGACATAATTAACATTTGGTAGTATCTGATAGATTGAATTTTAAATGAGTAAATAACCACCCCAAACACTATACCCAAAACAGCATGCAAAATGAAAAAATAATTATCAAACAATGAAGAAAAATCCATAACCCTCACCTTTTTAATATCTAATGACTTTGATGTCTTTAATAACCAAAATAGTTTATTCCAGCCATTCTAAAATCCTTACTTATACCAATAATCCGGAGCAGAAAAAATTTACTATATCTGCTTATTTCATAATAAATATTTTCCTTCTTATACTTGGTTTATATTCACTTAACCAATGCCGATATTGGTAAAATGGTAGCATTCTTTCAGGATAACGATCCGCTTACATCTCAATATGACAACATTCAGGATTTTTCTTTTAAACTCATCTGTATCTTTATATGGAACAACCGAATCCACAAATATTTCACTTCCACTGCTATCAGTTCCACATTGGATTTCTTTATCAACCTGTTCTTTCAATATCAGTTGAATAGCATCAATTTTCCATTCTACCTGCTGCAAATTCTTGGACGATATTGGCAACAAAATCTTTCTTATTAAAATCCACACTGCTTGTCAAAAATAGTTCCAACCTAAATTAATCATTTCAGGATATTTTGATTTGGGTCTATCGTATTAAATAACTCTTTTAATCCTTTCGAATCCAATAAAATCAAAAATCTCTCATCATTTTTAATAATTTTACTGAATAAAAAAGCTTCTCCCTCTGCTGCCTCTCGAGTAAGTATTTGGACAGAATGGGTGTTATACTTAATTTCAATCAATATCAAATATACTGAATCAAATTTATCATAGGGATTTAATGTACTTTTAATTCTATTAAAACCAGAGAAAAAATGAGAAAAGTCTTTTGGTTCTAAACGGTAATGGACAGATTTTGTACCAAATAAGTCCTTATAACCCAAACCTTCCCCTACTCTTTGTTTAATTTGCTCAGCAGTAGAAATGGGCGAAAATGATTCAACAAATCCATAGAGAGCATATACATCGATAGATTTAACACCCTCACTAGGAATTTGTATCACCTCATCTAATTTTTTTGTATTCTTAGCAAAATAAGTATTCATATTCATATTATGCAACTCCTGTTTTTTCGAAATGTTCACATCTTTTACCAAAGTTTCTGTTTGGCAAGCTGATAATGTTATACAAAAACTAATTCCAAGTAGAAATCTCAACATATCTATCCTTTCTTATATCTTTTCCACAATTTTAAAAATATAGATAACTGGGAATTTCAAAAACTTCTCCGCAGCGGTTCACTCCATAATAGCTTCTTGTTTTTTCAATTTTCTGATAAACACGCTTTTGTTCTTCATCCATTTTAAAATTTGGCCTTATTTGCCAATACTCCAACATTACATATCCATAAAATTTCCCTGTGAATTTATAGACATATTTAACCGGACCGCTACCGTCATTAATATCACCTATATATACATGACAGCAATCATCATTAAATGATTTAAAATTAGCAATATCAAAAGTCTCAGAATTTTTAGAAAAATCTTGATTTTTTTTATGCCCACCCAAAGAAATATCTGAATCCTTATTTATCAACAAAATTATTGCATCATTAACCATTTTTTCTTTTGAATATTCAGAAAAATACTTTCTGTCCCTAATGCAATATCCTTTATCTACGATTTGCGACATACCCATATATAAAATTAACGGGGTAACAATGATTAAAATTGCTATACATCGCCGCACTTTTATAGGAAGTGTGCACGTATATTTATAAATTCTCCATACGATGTACACAATAATAGGAAAAAAGACTATTCCAACTAACCACATCAGCATTATTCCTACAACATCCATATTACCTCCTGTTTTAGTCGTAGGCTGGATTCAGAATCCGACCTTTTCATGATTTGAGTTTAAAGACCCCTTTTATCATGATGATTAATCTATTTTTACATTTGCTATCATAATCACTTTTCAGACGACCTCAACCTTCAAAATAACTGTCCACGCCATATTGCTTTAAAACGTTTTTCAATTCGGGAATGCGGATTACGGGATCAACCGCCATCGGCGGCATAGGCGGTTCGACACCGTCTTCGTTTTGATTACGACACCAATCTGCCATGGCAAAAACTTGGATTAAAACCGGCTCAGCAAGTGCTTTGTCGATGTCCAGTTCGCTCATGGCTTGGGCAAAGCAGGCGATCCATTCGTTGCGGACTTGTACGTTGACGGCAAAAGGCATGTGGCGGGCTCGCAGTTGGGGATGGCCGTATTTTTCGACAAAGAGTTGCGGGCCGCCGAGCCAGCCGCTGAAAAATTCGTAGAGCTTTTCGCGTATCAGGGTCATGTCTTCGCCGTGCATTTGGCGCAAGGCTTGGTATTGCGGCTCGAGTTCCATCAAGTCGTAGAAACGGTCGGTCAGGGTGCGGATGCCGGTTGCGCCGCCGAAAGATTGGTACATGTTTGGAGACTTTCTGTGTGGATTATTGCGGAATTTATTTTTGAAATAGAGGATTCAGGCAAGCATGCTTACCTTACATAATGGCCGTCTGAAAGTTTCAGACGGCCTTTGGAGATTTAGCGGATTTTGAGGGTACTTAAACCAATCAGCACCAAGACGATAGTGATAATCCAGAAACGGACGACGACTTGGGTTTCTTTCCAGCCTTTTTGTTCGTAATGATGATGAATCGGCGCCATCAGGAAGATGCGTTTTTTGGTGCGTTTGTACCAACCGACTTGCAACATAACGGAAATGGCTTCAACAACAAACAGGCCGCCCATGATGACGAGGACAAATTCTTGGCGGATGATGACGGCAACGGTACCGAGCGCCGCGCCAAGCGCGAGCGCGCCGACGTCGCCCATAAAGACTTGTGCCGGATAAGCGTTAAACCACAAAAAGCCAAGACACGCGCCACACATGGCGGTACAGAAAATCACCACTTCGTTCGCGCCCGCAACGTAAGGCAGTTGCAGGTATTGTGCAAATTGGGAGTGTCCGCTGGCATAAGCAAAGATGGCAAGACCGGCTGCGACAAGTACAACGGGGAATGCGGCCAAGCCGTCCAAACCGTCGGTCAGGTTAACGGCATTGGATGTGCCGACGATGGTCAGGTAGGACAATACCAAGAAGCCGATGACACCAAGCGGCAAAGCAACTTGTTTGAAGAAGGGAACAATCAGGATATTGTTGGCGGAATTTGTCGCAAGGTAGAACAATGCCAAACCGGCAATGATGGCAACGCTGGACTGCCACACCATTTTGAATTTGGCAGACACGCCGTTAGGGTCTTTATAAACCACTTTGCGCCAGTCGTCGTAAAAACCGAGTGCGCCGGTAGCAAGCAAGACTCCTAAGAGAATCCAGATATAAGGATTTGCCCAGTTACCCCACAAGATTGTGGACACGGTAATGGCGGTCAAAATCAGCGAGCCGCCCATGGTTGGCGTACCGTTTTTGATCAGGTGGGTTCGAGGGCCGTCGGTACGGACGGCTTGACCGACTTTAAGCGCAGTCAGCTTACGGATGGTCCACGGACCCAACAATAATGAAAATACCAGCGCAGTCAGCGCAGCCATCACGGCACGGAATGTGGTGTATTGAAAAATATTCAGACCGGTTAACCAGTTACTGAAATGTGCGAGCCATAAAAACATGGGGCTTCCTTTTTTGTTTTTGTTGTTACAGCGGGCTTATTGCCCAATTAAAAATAAATCGGGATGCCGTCTGAAATTGCAGACGGCCTTGTTGAGTAAGATTATTTCTCTACCACGCAAATCGGATAGTTTCCGGGATTCTTTCCGCCACCCAAATCCAAGCAGGTATCTTCATAAATAAATGCCTGTACTTTCATTCCGGCATAAAACGCGGCAATCAGCAAACCAGCCAATACTAAAATCTTTTTCATATTTCAGACGGCCTTTTACGCGGTTGTTGCTGCTAATGCCTCAACCACTTCTTCCATCTTCATAAAGCGCGAGCCTTTGACTAACACAGTAGCGCGTTCAGGCAAATCATGGCTCAACACTTGGATTAGCGGATCTTTGTCTGCAAACCACAAACCTTCCGCGCCAAATGTTTCTGCCGCTTCAACGCTGTTGTCACCGACAAAATACGCGGCCTCGATGCCTTTATCCCGTGCATACGCGCCAACTTCGGCGTGCATGGCTGTGGCCTCATCCTCACCCAATTCACCCATGTCGCCCATCACAAAAATACGCGGCTCGGGCATAGCGGCGAGCACATCAATGGCGGCTTTCATGCTGTCGGGGTTGGCATTATAAGTATCATCAATCAAAGTTGCATCTTTAATGCCTTGCTTGATATTCAGACGGCCTTTGATATTACTGAAATTTTTCAGGCCGTCTGAAACTTCGGCAAGACTCAAACCTGCCGCCAAAGCCAGAGCCGCCGCCGCTACGGCATTATGCACATTGTGACGGCCGGGGACTGGCAATACCACGGCAATACGTTCATTACCACGCACCAAATCAAATTCGCAGGACAACGGTTTCAACTCAATATTTTCCGCATGGATATCGCCACTGGCAACGCCGAAAGTCTGAGCGTTCAATTGTGCAGTAGAAGCTTCAAATGTAGCGATGTTGGCATCTTCGCACGGAATCAGTGCAATGCCGTCTGAAAGCAAGCCTTCGTAGATTTCACTTTTGGCTTTGGCAATATCGCCGACACCATCGAAACCGCAGCCGACATGTGCGCGCAAAGCGTTATTGACCAAAGCAACATTCGGACCGGTGATTCGGGTCAGCAAAGACAATTCGCCAAAATGGTTCATACCCATTTCGATGACGGCATAGCGGTGTTTTTCGTTCAGTTTCAACAAAGTCAGCGGCAAGCCGATATGATTGTTGAAATTGCCGGCAGTCGCCAACACAGCTTCATCACCGAATCGATGACGCAATACGCCGGCCAACATCTCTTTAACCGTTGTTTTGCCGGAAGAGCCGGTAATGCCGAAGACAAACGGATTCACATTTTCACGCCAGGCCTTCGCCAGTTTTTGCAAAGCCGCAAGCGTATCATCAACCTTCAACGCGCCTTTCAAAGCCGCACAATCTTTGCGCGAAACCACAACTGCCGTTGCTCCCGCTGCCAACACATCTTCAACAAAGTCATGCGCGTCAAAGCGCTCACCGGCAAGCGCGAAAAATACGTCGCCCTCCTGAACATCGCGGCTGTCTGTAACAATACGCGAAACGGGTTGATTTTCAGACGGCATCGGAAGGCCGAGGATCCGACAAATAAAATTAAGGTCTAATGGTTTCATAGCTTTTTAATTAATAATCAAATGACTGTTTATTTATCTGAAAATCGATGTTGAATAACCCGATAACCATTATTTCCAGCCTTGCCTGTTTTTGCACACAAACTATCTCCACAACGAACAATATCTGAACTGTTAATCCTATTCAGCATATCTACCTCTAATTTCTTTTGAGAGATAATGTTCGAATAGAAGAAAACCAATGCAATACCACCAAGAACTAACATAGTTAAAGTAAGTGCCATCCCCAATACAGTCATTCTAAATATTTTTTGGTTTTCACTTTTAACTGCGCATAAATAAGTATTAAATTCACGCACCTGCTCAACCATCTGTTTCCGTGCATCATCCATATTTTGAGTGTATGCCTTTACTTGGGTAGAAGCGTGATGAAGGATATCATCCCTGACCATATCAACTATCATTTTTCGCTGCTGATTTAAAGAACTATCTAGCTCCTTTTGGATATTATCTACAATTTTTCCACTATCCTCTTTATATTTTTCCATAACCATGACCATATCGATCATCAGGTTCTGTATTTGCTCTGAAGCTCTATCAAGCTCATTCATTATTAATCTCACATGTCAATCCAAACTCCCTATGGATAAACTTCCATAGGGAGACTAAATTACCAATATTCATACAAAAACTATACAGAACGGGAAAAATTCCGCTGTTGTTCTTCTTGTTGCAGCGTATTTCTGCTTTCACGTTCAGTCAATTCTTGCAATTTTGTTTGTTCAATACGTCCTTGGATTTTCTCGCTAAAACTAGCAACTTCTTCCTGATTATTTGCTAGAAGCTTTTTGGCATATGAACCGTCAGTATCACTTAGCAAACCTTGAAGCATGGAACGGGTTTCTTCATATTTGGATTGTGAGGTATTAGTATCCTTCTCAGGAAGATTAAGCTTATCATCTTGATGATCTTTACGACCATATCCTTGATTATTATATTTTTCTTGAAGACCATCTGCCCTTTTTATCCACATATTGGCAAATTGTTCAGCAGTCATACTCGTTTTCCCACCATTTTGCTTAACTGAATTTTCTGCTTTTTTTCGCGACATAACAGTAGCCAGTGCATCCACCACATTGTCTTTTGGATGAGATAGTAGCGCAGTTGCGCCAGTCCATCCCTGCTGATGTCCTAAATAATATTCACCAGCAGTTAATTCACGTCCTAATTTTGCTCGCAATTGTGTAGAATTCCTTGCATGATGTTGCCTAACCGCAAGAAATGATTTTTCCAAATCCATAGTTTCATCTCTTGTTACACCATAATCTTTATAAAATTGAGGCATAATTTGAAAATGTCCAGTAGCTCCTGAACTTGCTTTCATATTTGTACCACTTGTACTTTCAATTTCATATATAGCCAGCCATTTAGCAGGATCCTCATTATATTTTAAGGATAAGTTATACAATTTCTTTTGATTTGCATTTAAATTAGCCATCTCAAAACTCCATAATAATTAATAGATTAATTTCCAATCAAGCTCTTTACTGTTTCTTTTACAAAAACATTCCAAGATTGCGAATATTTTTTATCCTTCTTAATTTCAACATCAGAAGGTCGATAAAAATATTCTGCATATGCCTGCGAACGTTGCAATTTACATATAGTAATCCAATTCAATTTTTGTGCTGGAGGAACACTTGCTCCTTGAAACTCATCACACTGTTGAATCTGCTGCTTGAGAAATAATTGATCTTTCCTGATTTCCTCTTTCAACAGCTGGTTATCTGCCCGAGCTAAACTCAAGTTGACATAACGGTTTCCTACATGAAGAAAACCATCTGCTGCCTCGCCATAGCATACATTGACATAATCGTTCCCACTGCCTTGCTCGGGAGATAGCAAGCATTTCTCCAGCTTCCCTGCAATATCTTTTTTAATTTGCGGCAGCGTATCAGCAATAACAGCCATCTTTCCTTTAGCATAAACATCAGTTATCGCACATACAGCAATCAAGCTCAAAACCATTATTTTCTTCATAATATTACCTCTCATATAATTTTCAAATTGAATCAATTCAATAAATGTATTACCCACATACAATCCAAAACCATAACTTTCTCCTTTCAACTTAACATTTCTCTGATGATGACTCACATACCTCAGTCTCTTTTCTCACTAGCTTAACTGCATCATTATGTAATTTATATATAAATTTATTATATTCACAGCATCCACTTGTTTTACCTACCGTTAAAATATTGCCATTTACCCTGAATAAAGAATTTGTACCAATGGTTAATTGAGAAAGCGGTCGGTTATAAATGAATTTTCCTTTCCGATATAAATAGATGTTATATGACGGACCACCGTAAGCACCTTTTTTTCCTGTTTGAATAATTAAATCATTGACACCATTTCCGTTAATATCTGAGAAAACAATAGAATATTTATCATATGCATATTTATCATCTAATTTTCCATTATAAACAGCATAATCCAAATTTATCCAAGCAGTATGCAATTTTAAAGTTTGCTTGATTGGCAGGATTTTGATAGATGTGTTTTTACATTCATATAACTTTTCCAAGAATGCGTTACATTGATTAGAAGAAAATCTAATATCCATCCCGTTGGATTTAAATGATTCATCATTAAGAAATATAGCCTTTTGAAGAAGCTTGCAACATTGCAGTTCCACTTACAGCTAACAATAAAAATTTCTTTAAGGTCATACTACACTCCTGTTTAGATTTTCATTTACTATATAATTCGCTTACTAATGAATCAGGATTAAACTGATCAAAACGAATCTTCTTAAGACTTTTAGGATATTTTTTCAAGTCTGTTACCACATCAACCATTCCAGTATTTGGGTTATTGACGGTCTGTGTATTTTCCATCTCTGTCAAATACCACTGCCCATTCTTGAATTTACGGAAAGTATAGGTACTATTATGAGAAGTCCCTGCATGTATTTCTTGATAAATGCTAAACTGATTTTTTTGGAATTTGAAAAAATCTTCGCTGGAAAAAAGGTATTTGGGAGTTTTGGAATATAAAAATATCTTATTATTTTCTGCTACTTTTATAAGCTGTCCATTCTTATTCTTTTCCAAAATAGAAAGAACAAGATTATTCTTTGCAGTTAGTGATTTTATTTTTTCAGGCTTAGTTATTAAAAAAGCATCTGTATCCCCATCTCCATCCAAATCATGATACACATAAGCCCATAAATCATCATGTCCAACAAATACTGATAATTCTTTTGGTATGTTTTGTTGCTCTGGCGTAGAAATTTCAGTAGCTAATGCATGACAAAAAAACCATTTAAAGCAAAAAAAGCTGTTAATTTAAGAAATTTCATAGCCAAACTCCATTTAAAACAAAAAATAATTACAAAACAAAACCATAGAAAAACGCACAAAACAATCTAAAAAAATCCCATATCGAATTTAGACAGCCTATCTGCTCTGATGAATCAGTGGATACGGATTCACCGCGCCGCTGGGCAGATACATATATTGCCATCTTAGTTAATTATTTCTTCTTAACGAAATGATATATCTAGATTTTGAATATTTCAGATCAACACTTCCAATGGCTTGGTCGCGTCAAGCTAAATTGAAAAAGCGTGTATAACGGAGACATAAATGGCTCAGAATCAAAATTTGCATCCGCATTCACATAAATAACCGCCCTATCTTTAAAACTGATTTGATAGGCTTTTTCCGTTGGTATAAATTCACTTCTACAACCCACTAACTCCTTCACTACTCCCTTACCCAAATTAGCTTCCAAAATTTTTTTAAATTGTTTATTCGGATGTGAACTTGATAAATCAATTGAATTAATATAACCATCTCGGCCATGTATAATAACTTCACTATCCTTCAAATTTTTTAGCTTTATCTTACTAGTGTTATAAACATTTTCCTTATTTTTTATCGTATTATATTGCCATTTCATCCCTTTAATATGTAGATACCGTTCTGCCTCAGTCCCTACTTCAGGCTGCTGCGTATCTGAGAAAATCAACAATAATTCTTTAAGCTGCATATTCCTCTGAGAGGCTGGAACATTTCTGGGTTTAGCAGAAATATCTATAGAAAATACGACACAAAGCAAACCTAATAATACTCTTCCATTCATTTTTAACTCCTAAAATCAAAAAACTTAACGATTATTCATCAAATCTTATTAAAAAATAAATTAACAAGCAAAATATAAGACAATCTAAAAGACTATCTTCAATTCAGACGGTCTATCTGTTCTGATTAATCAGCGGATACGGATTCACCGCGCCGCTGGGCAGATACACGCCGTAATGCAGGTGGGCCGGTGTAGTCCTGGCGTTGCCGGTTTTGCCGACATAGCCGATGACCTGTCCTTCTTTTACTCGCTCATACAGGCGGATACGGGCAAATTTATTCAGGTGGGCATAGTAATGCCACGCACCCGGCCCTTGGATACCGATAACTTTACCGCCCAATCGGTTGCGCCCAATTTTGGTTACGATACCGGGCGTCGTACTGCGTATCGGCGTATTTTTCTTAGCAAAAATATCCACACCTTCATGCCTGCGCCCCTGACTGCGCGCCGCGCCCCAAGTGTCGTCAAAACGCTTGCCTTTAACAGGATTCGGCAGGCTTTGCTCGACCGGAGGCTGTTGCGCCCTCAACTGCTCGATTTCTGCAGTAGGACGCGGAAGTTGTTTGGTTGTACAGCCTGCGAATAAAACTACGGCTGCACTGATTAATAAGGTTTTTATCGGCATTTTCAGCATCAAAATCGGTCTCCTTGTTGTTCAGACGGCCTTGTTAAAAAGTCTTCTGAAACAAACAACTGTGATGGGTTTAATGGCTGACGTGCCGTAATGCGTGTGTCGTATTGCTTTTGTTGTATATGCTTAAATCTTTTTCAGACGGCCTTAAGGTTTCAGGCCGTCTGAACATTTGCGATATAGCTTAACCGCGCTCTGCCAATGCTTTTTCTGCGATTTCAAAATCGGAGAAATGGTGCTTCACGCCTTGTACATCCTGATAGTTTTCATGCCCTTTACCGGCAATCAGAATGATGTCGTTCGTGGCGGCGCGTTCGACTGCGTAACGGATAGCAGCGGCGCGGTCGGCTTCGACGTATTCGGGCGCGGGAACGGCAGGCAGGATGTCGTTGATGATGTCTTGCGGATTTTCCAAACGCGGGTTATCGCTGGTAACCACCACTTTATCGGCACCCTGCACGGCTGCCGCACCCATCAATGGGCGTTTACCGCGGTCTCGATTGCCGCCGCAGCCGAAGACGCACCACAAAGCCGCGCCCTGCGGTTTGATTTCCTGCAAAGTGGAGAGTGCTTTTTCCAGTGCATCGGGCGTGTGGGCATAATCGACAACGACCAAAGGTTTGCCGCTGTTCATAATGCAATCCATGCGACCTGAAGCAGGACGGATTTTTGCCAGTACTTCCAAAACGTTATTGAGTAGATAGCCGTTGGCACACAGCAAAGCAACGCAGGCGGCGAGGTTTTGCGCGTTGAATCGTCCGAGCAGACGGGTACGGCATTTTCCTTCGCCCCACGGGGTTTGGAATACGGCTTCCATGCCGTCTGAAGAAGCGGTGAAATCGGTAATGCGGATATCGGCGTGTTCGCTGAAACCATAGCCGTAAACGGCTAAATCGGGACAGTCTTTTTTCAGACGGCCTACCAGTTCTGCACCGTATTCATCATCGACATTGATGATGGCGTGTTGCAGACCATGCCAGTAGAACAGGCGCGATTTGATGGCACCGTAGGCTTCCATGGTGCCGTGGTAATCGAGGTGGTCGCGGGTGAGATTGGTAAAGATTGCGCTGCGGAACGGCACGCCGTTGACGCGTGATTGGTCAAGGCCGTGGCTGGAAACTTCCATCGCGGCGGCTGTTGCGCCTTGCTGGCGGAAGCGGTAGAGCAGGGTTTGGACATCAACAGGGGCAGGCGTGGTATGCGTGGTCTCTTCCAATGCGCCCCAAAATCCGTTGCCGACTGTGCCGATAATGGCGGTTTTTTCTCCCAACAAATCGGTGGCTTGCGCCAGCCATTGTGTGATGGAGGTTTTGCCGTTGGTGCCGGTTACGCCCCAGACTTTGGGGTCGTCTGAAACATTGCCATAAACTTGCGCCGCCAACATGCCGGCACGGTGTTTCAAATCTTTGATGCCTTGATTGGGGACTTTCCATTCGGGATTCCACGCGAATTTGCCGTCGTCGTCCCAAAAAACAAAAGCCGCGCCGTTGGCAATGGCTGCGGGGATATAACTGCGGCCGTCCGTATATTCGCCCTGACAGGCAACGAAAATATCACCTTGTTTAATTTGACGGCTGTCTGAATGCAACAAACGCCCTGCTGCGTTTTCACACAGCAGAGGCGGAAAGTTGGTTTCAGCCAAGGGGGTTAACTTGCTGAACATAAACAATATCTCTTTGATTGTTTGGATTATGACGGTACTTTGGCAGTAGCGGTATTACTTAAAGGCCTGGTCGGGGAAACGCCCAAGATGTTCAAGCTTCCGCTCATGACTTCTTTGAATACGGGACCGGCAACCACGCCGCCGTAATAGCCGTTGGCAGTAGGTTCGTCGATGGTAACGGCCACGATCACGCGTGGATTTTTAGCCGGAGCAAAGCCGATAAACGTACCGACGTGTTTGTTGTCCACATAGCGGCCATTGACCAGTTTACGCGCCGTACCGGTTTTCGCACCTACGTCGAAACCATCCACAGCACCGGCAGTACCGGTACCGCCGGCTTCAGTAACGGAAACCATCAACTCGCGCACTTTTTTCGCAGTAGAGGCTTTGATGACGCGCTTGCCTTTAGGGGCAACCGCTTGTTTTTCAAAACTTACCGGCAACAATTCGCCGTCATGGGTCAAGACAGTATAGGCTCGCGCCAATTGCAATAAGCTTAATTGCAGACCATAACCGAAAGACATGGTTGCCTGTTCGATTTTTTGCCATCTGCGCCAGCTTCTCAACAAACCTGCAGTCTCGCCAGGAAAACCTGAATGCATACGCACGCCCACACCTAAATCGTGATAGAAATCGTACATTTCTTTAGGCGTAAACATGGCAGAAAGTTTACTGGTACCGACGTTGGAAGATTTTTGCATAATGCCGCGCACATCCAAAGTAGGATAAACGTGGGTATCTTGTACGGTAGCCGGACCGATTTTGTAAGGCAGGGTGTTGAACGTATCGGTTGCATCCACTTTGCCTGAATCCAATGCTTTGGCAATGGTAAACGGCTTCATGGCAGAACCAGGTTCAATCATATCGGTTACGGCGCGGTTGCGGCGCTGTTCGCTATTGGCCTGACCCGGTTGATTCGGATCGTAAGCCGGGCTGTTGACCAAAGCCAAAATCTCGCCGGTTTGCGCATCCAATACCACAACCGCACCCGCTTTGGCTTTGTGATAAGCCACAGCCTTGTTCAACTCGTCATAAGCCAGCGTTTGAATACGCTGATCCAAAGACAAAATCATGTCTTGGCCGTTTTTAGGCAAGCTGTTGCGTGGAGAGTCGAGGCTGTCTACAATATTGCCTTTGTTGTCGCGCAATACGACTTTCGCACCATCTTCACCGCGCAGACTGTCTTCACGGGAAAGCTCCAAGCCCTCCTGACCTTTGCCGTCGATATTGGTAAAACCGATAACGTGCGCAAACAGATTGCCCATCGGGTAATGGCGTTTCAATTCTTTTTGGAATGCGATGCCTTTAATGCCCAATGCTTTGATTTCTTCTGCTTTCTCGTAGCTGAGTTGGCGTTTCAGATAGATAAAGCCTTTGTCTTTTTTAGACAATTTATTTTTCAAAACTTCAACAGGCACATCGGCAATGGCCGACAGTTTTTCTAATTGTTCTGCAGTCGGCATTTCTTCCATACCGGAAGGCATGGCATACAATGATTCGGTAGGCGCACTCAAAGCCAATGTGGCGCCATTGCGGTCGGTAATCATACCGCGTGATGCCGGCAGCGGAAGCGTACGCACAAAACGTTGGTCGCCCTGATTTTTCAAAAATTCATGCTGACTGGTTTGCAAATAAACCCCGCGTACCAACAGACCGGCAAATGCCAGCGCAACAGCGCCCAGCACCAAACCGATTCGCCCGTTACTTGTCAGCGGCTTTTTCGTTTTTGTTGTTCCAGACAGCATTTGAGGTTTATATTCGTTCTTAATTAACATGTTGAACTTCTCATGACTTAGCTGCTCAGTGAGCCATCAAATCCCGTAAATCTTGCACTAATGCAAGGCTCTATATTCTTATTTTTTGCGTTCCAGCATAGCCGTATTATGCGCACCCGGCGGAAGCAGATGTTGCTTTTCGGCTGCCACTTTAATCAACTTGTGGTTTGCCAATCTTGCTTGCTCCAATTTCAAGCGCGCGTAATCCTGTTCCAACTGAATTTCCCGTTTTTGCGCCTTATCCAACTCGATAAAATGCAAACGGGACTGGTTTTGCTTAAACACTACGGCAAAGGCTGAGACCGTCACCAAAACCAGCAATAAAATATTCAATTTACCCATCTCAAACTTTCAGACGGCCTGTCAATAGAAACATCCCTTGCGACAATGCCGAAACGCTTTCCCTAGTCAACAACCAAAAATTCACCACTGCTTCGCTCCGCCACACGTAAAACTGCACTACGCGCACGCGGATTGGCTTCAGTCTCTGTCGAACCCGGTTTGATTGCTTTGCCCACAGCCTTCAAAGGCGGCTGAGGCAAATCCACTTCCTTGACCACTGCCCAACGGGGCAAAGGCGCATGTTGCGAATATTTTTTAATAAACTGCTTCACAATTCTGTCTTCTAGTGAATGGAACGCAATAACAGCCAAACGTCCACCCTCTTTCAGACGGCCTGCAACCTGCGGCAAGACTGCCTCTACCTCTTCGAGCTCGCGGTTAATAAAGATGCGAACTGCTTGGAAGGTGCGCGTTGCAGGGTCTTGTCCGCGCTCACGAGTACGGACGTTTTGCGCCACAAGCTGCGCCAGCTTGCGGGTTGTATCGATGGGACTCTCCTCGCGTTGCGCAACAATGGCGCGCGCAATCTGGCGACTAAACCGCTCTTCACCATAATTCTTAATTACCTCGTGTAAATCCTGTTCGGATGCGGTTGCAATCCATTCTGCCGCAGACATCCCGCGAGTCGGATCCATCCGCATATCCAGCGGCGCATCAAAGCGGAAACTGAATCCGCGGCTGCCATCATCAATTTGCGGCGACGAAATCCCCAAATCAAAAAGCGCACCGTCAATCTTATCGATGCCTAATTCATCCAAGGCCGTCTGAAATGTTTCAAAACCATTGTGTACGACACTGACGCGCTTATCTTGCTTTGCCAATTCATTAGCTACCGCAATCGCCTCAGGGTCTTTATCAAAAACAACCAAACGACCCTGCTCACCCAAACGCGACAAAATCAGCCGGGAATGCCCTCCCCTACCGAACGTACCGTCCACATAAATCCCGTCTTCACGGATTGCCAACGCATCCACCGCCTCATGCAACAAGACAGTAACATGCTGATAATTTTCAACTTTACTCACAATTGCAAATCCGTTTGACTCAATTGGAAAGCCAACTCATCAGGATCAATATCCAAAGCCTGATTCATTTCCTCTTCCCAATGTTCGCGACCCCACAACTCCATACGGTTTGCACGGCCAACCAAAGTAACTTCTTTTTCAAAATCCACGCGTTTGCGCAGATTGGCCGGAATCAAAACGCGTCCGGCGCTGTCCCATTCCAAAATCTCCGCATTGTGCAGCAGTAAATTCTGATACCGTTGCAAAGACTCATTGCCGGCCACCTTCAACTTCAAAATCTGCTCGGCTTTTTCTTCCCAAACGGGCTCGGGGTACATCAATAATTTTTTTCGAGAATCCAGAGTAACCACAATTGCAGGCGTATAACGGTGCAGCAAAATATCGCGGAATTTGGCAGGAATCGCCAACCGCCCTTTACTGTCCATACTCAATTCATGAGCACCGCCAAACACATCACACCCCAAATTCGATTAAAATAAAACTAGAGTGGGATTAAAAATCCCACCTTCCTAAAATATTTCGTTTTCACTCCTACGGAACACTTTTTAGGAAAAAGTAACCACTTTCACCCACTATGCCCCACTAACCGACACTATAAGAAATTTTAGCAATCAGGTCAAATCAACCCTTTATCTGAAATGAAACACTAAATACTTGAAATTCAATAGGTTACATATACAAAAATGCATGACAAATTGATATACCGGTTATTTCATATAGCATAAAATACTATATTTAGTATTATTTGCTTTTTTAAAATACTACATATAGTATTTTTATACCCAATTACCCCCCCTCTCACAAGGGGCTATAATATACAAACAAATTCAAATTTTTTACATTATCTAACAGTCATGAAGCCACAACTTCCCCTCCCTTCTACTGATGCACAAGCCTCTTCAGCACACCTGACGAAGCTCATAAAAAACGAAATTGAACAACATCAAAACTGGATATCCTTCTCCCGTTTTATGGAGCTTGCCCTTTACACACCTCAATACGGCTATTACAGCGGAGGCAGTCATAAAATCGGTACGGACGGCGACTTCATTACCGCCCCCACCCTTTCCCCCCTATTCGGACAAACCCTTGCCAAACAACTTACCGAATTACTGCCGCAAACAGCAGGCAATATCTACGAATTTGGTGCAGGCACAGGTCATCTCGCTGCCACACTCTTGCAAGACCTTTCAGACGGCCTGAATCATTACTATATTATTGAGTTATCAGCAGAACTTGCAGAGAGACAACGCCAACATATTATTGAGCACACATCTCCCGAAGCAGCAGCAAAAGTCATCCACCTTACCGCATTACCAGAACACTTTGACGGCATCATCATCGGCAACGAAGTATTGGATGCCATGCCGGTGGAACGCTTGATTTATCAAGAGGAAAGGTTTCAACAAATCGGCGTCAGTTTAGAGAATGACGGGCTAATCGAAGCCATCAGACCATTGGCACAAGCCGAACTTACGCAAACAGCCGCCTTATACTTCCCTCCCCTTCCCTCATACACAAGCGAGCTGCATCCTGCACAATATGCCTTTATCCAAACCCTGGCCGCCAAATTGCAGCGCGGCGGCATGATATTTATCGATTACGGCTTCGATGCCGCTCAGTATTACCATCCGCAACGCAAGGAAGGCACATTCATCGGCCACTATCGCCACCACACTATCCACGACCCATTTTTCAATATCGGCCTGACCGATTTGACTGCGCACGTCAATTTCACCGATATTGCACGCGCCGGCACGGAATCAGGTTTAGACTTAATCGGCTACCTGCCCCAATCTTATTTCCTGCTCAATCTCGGCATCACCGATCTGCTGGCACAAATCGGCAGCCCGGATTCGGTTGAATATATCCAAGCCGCTGCTGCAGTACAAAAACTGATACATCAGCACGAAATGGGTGAACTTTTTAAAGTGATCGCTTTTGGCAAAGACATCGATATCGATTGGACAGGCTTCAGCCACGGCGATATTTGTCATAAGCTATAGCCTGACAACCTACTTTTTATTTTTTAAAAACAATAAGAAATAAAAAAAAGCAAAATTAGCGCTTGCCAAATATTCAAAAAAAACTATAATAGCGACTTCACGAAACGGCGAATTAGCTCAGTCGGTTAGAGCAGAGGAATCATAATCCTTGTGTCCGGGGTTCGAGTCCCTGATTCGCCACCAAATTTCGGGGGTATAGCTCAGTTGGTAGAGCGCTTGCATGGCATGCAAGAGGTCAGCGGTTCGATCCCGCTTACCTCCACCACTAAACAAAAAAGCTCTTGTTAAATACAAGAGCTTTTTTGTTTGGCTTGATTAATAACTGATTGCTCATTAATTTTGCCACTTCAATACCCAATCAATAAAGGCCGTCTGAAACATTTCAGACGGCCTTTTGTCTTTAATTACTTCACAAGCTTCAATACTTTTTTCGGTTTTTCTTCCGCAGATTCAGCTTTTTTATCTTCCGCCGCTGCAGCTTCAACAGAAGCAGGCTGATATGGTTCTACCTCAAAACCCATACCTTCTCCACTTTCGCGGCCAAATATACTGACAATATGACCGACCGGAATCCAAATCTCGTGCGCCACACCGGAAAAGCGGGCAGAGAAATTGACCCATTCGTTGTCGATATTCAAGTTATGACTGGCGGTAGGACCAATATTTAAAACAATTTCATTATCGCGCACATACTGCATCGGCACTCGGGTATGTTCATTTACCCAAGCCACGATGTGTGGTGTTTGGTTATTATCCAAACACCATTCATACAAAGCACGCAACAAATACGGTTTGGTTGAAGTTGCCATAAACCCATCCTTTAGCGGCGCATGGCTTTTTCAGCCGGCGTCAGTGCTTCAATAAAGGCTTCGCGTTGGAAAATACGCTCGGCGTATTTCAGCAAAGGCGCAGCAGATTTACCCAGTTTGATGTCGTAATAGTCTAAACGCCACAGCAGCGGAGACAAGGCAACATCAATCATGGAGAAGTCATCGCCTAAGATGTATTTGTTTTTAGCAAAAGACGGTGCCAACAGTGTCAAACCATTACCAATGGCTTCACGCGCTTTAGCTTGTTCTTTATTGGTAGATTCAGGGTTTTCCAACACTTGCACCAAGCTGAACAATTCTTTTTCCATACGGTACAGCACCAAACGGCCGCGACCGCGCATAACAGGGTCGCCCGGCATCAACTGAGGATGAGGGAAACGCTCGTCAATGTATTCGTTGATAATGTTTGATTCGTGCAAAATCAAATCACGCTCAACCAGAACCGGTACTTGGTTATACGGATTCATCAAAGCCAAGTCTTCAGGTTTATTGAACACGTCCACATCTTTGATTTCAAAATCCATGCCTTTTTCATACAGCACAAAACGGCAGCGCTGGCTGAATGGACAAGTAATACCTGAATACAATGTCATCATAATCTTTTACTCCTGATAAATCTTTTCAGACGGCCTTAAGCCTTATAAAAATTCAGAAAGAATTATACATAATTTCAAACACTTAATCCAGAAATTTCACATATCATGTTGTTTATATTAAGTAATTTTAAAATTTACATTATTTTCGCATAAACCAATTTCACAAACAAAAAAGGCAAACCTGAAACAGGTTTGCCTTTTTTGATTCAAAAGAATTAGTGAACGTCTTTCCAGAATTCTTTTTTCAGGAAGTAAGCCAATGGCAGCATTACCGCAAACAGGAATGCCAAAACCATGTAGCCGATGCGGTGGCGTTGCAACTGAGCAGGCTCGCCCATGTACACCAAGTAGTTCACCAAGTCGCGTACATAAGTATCGTACTCTTTTTGGATCACTTTACCGTTAGGCAGGCGACGGCTTTGCAGACCGGTAGACTCCCAATACAACTTAGGAGTCAGGTTGCCATGCTCGTCTTTAATCATAACGGGCTGACCTTTGGCATCCAACTCAACGGCTTGAACACCTTGTTGCTCCCACAATGGGTGAGGCATACTCGCACCGGCCAAAACAGTATTATTCCAACCGGTCGGACGAGTTGGGTCTTTATAGAAGCCGCGCATATAGGCATACAGGTAGTCTGCACCCTTAGAACGGGCAATCAGGGTCAAATCCGGCGGAGGCGCACCCAACCATTTGGAGGCATCTTTCGGATCCATTGCCGCTACCATGACATCACCAACGTTGTCTGTTGTGAACATCAGGTTTTTCTTGATTTCATCTTCAGTCAAACCGATGTCTTTTAGACGGTTGAAGCGCATACCGCTTGCAGAGTGGCAAGACAAACAGTAGTTTGTAAAGATTTGCGCACCGTGCTGCAGGCTGACTTGGTCACGCAGGTCGATATCGACTTTTTCGTAGTGTCCGCCGCCGCTGGCAACGGCTGCACTCATAGGCACTGCCAGCAATAAGGCAGCAAACCAGTTTTTCAGAGTTTGTTTCATTTTCGCTGCCCTCATCAGATATTGGTTGCAAACAAGTAAGCACCGACAACGGTAATACCGACGTAAACAAAGAACATAATTTTTTGTTTAGTAGTGCTCATGGTTACGCGTTCAGGAACTGGTTTGTTGGTATCCAGTTTGGTATAGAACGGCATACCCAGGAAGAATGCAAAGTAGACGAAAGACAGGATACGTGCAACCAAAGTACGAGTATCAGTCGCTACCATTGCACCCAAAATACCCAAACCGATGAAGGCAATGATGAACAGAACCAACGCGGTTTTGAAGATTGGGCCGCGATAGCGGACAGATTTAACCTCGCCTTTATCCAACCAAGGCAACAAGGCGATCAGTACAACTGCTGCACCCATACCGATTACACCCCATACCTGAGTACCGGCAAAGGAAGGAATCGCACGCAGAATTGCGTAGAACGGAGTGAAGTACCATACCGGAGCAATGTGCGGAGGTGTTTTCAGCGCATTAGCTGCATCGAAGTTTGGTGCTTCCAAGAAGTAGCCGCCACCTTCAGGTGCAAAGAACAACACAGAACAGAAGACAATCAGGAATACAACGACGCCCAAGATGTCTTTAACGGTGTAGTAAGGATGGAATGGGATACCATCGCGCGGAATACCGTTTTCGTCTTTGTTTTTCTTGATTTCAACGCCATCAGGGTTGTTAGAACCCACTTCGTGCAAGGCGATGATGTGAGCCACAACCAAGCCGAGCAATACCAGAGGTACTGCGATAACGTGCAGGGCGAAGAAGCGGTTCAAAGTAACGTCGGAAACGTTGAAGTCACCGCGGATCCAAGTGGACAAATCAGGACCGATAACAGGGATGGCGGAGAACAGGTTAATAATTACCTGCGCACCCCAGAAGGACATTTGACCCCAAGGCAACAGGTAACCCATAAAGGCTTCTGCCATCAATGCCAAGAAAATCAGGGAACCGAAAATCCACACCAATTCACGAGGTTTTTTGTACGAACCGTAAATCAGACCACGGAACATGTGCAGATAAACGACGATGAAGAAGAAAGATGCGCCGGTGGAGTGCATGTAGCGGATAATCCAGCCGCCGGACACGTCACGCATGATGTACTCTACTGCGGTAAAGGCAGCAGGCAGATGGTAGGCGTTAAGGTTGCCGTCCGGTTTGTAGTTCATGGTCAGGAAAATACCGCTGACGATTTGAATTACAAGGACGAGCAGGGCCAAAGAGCCGAAGTAATACCAGAAGTTGAAGTTCTTCGGCGCATAGTATTGAGCCAAATGCTCATTCCACATTTTAGACAGAGGGAAGCGATCGTCCATCCAGCCTAACAATGCTTTTGCTTTGCTATTGGTTTGGTTTGCCATAATTATCGTTCCTTATTTTTAGTCTTCGCCCACCAAAACAGTCGTATCGCTCAGATATTTGTAAGGCGGTACAACCAAGTTGGTCGGTGCAGGAACACCTTTGTATACTCGGCCTGCAATGTCGAATTTCGAACCGTGGCAAGGGCAGAAGAAGCCGCCTTTCCAGTCTGCGCCCAAGTCAGCGGGAGCAATATCGGGACGGTAAGTCGGAGAGCAACCCAGGTGGGTACAGATACCGATAGCGACGAGGAGGTTCGGCTTGATCGAACGGTGCTCGTTTTTAGCGTATTCCGGTTGCTGATCCACTTCGGAATTAGGGTCTGTAACTGCACCATCCAAACTTTTTAAGTCTTTGAGCTGTTGATCTGTGCGGTTGACCAGCCAAATCGGTTTACCCTGCCATTCGGCAGTCAGCATTTGGCCTGCTTCGATTTTGCTGACATCTACTTCGACAGCAGCACCGGCAGCCTTAGCTTTCTCCGATGGGAAGAAGCTGGCCACGAAAGGCGTAGCTACGCCTAGAGCCGCCACACCGCCTGCACCGCATGTAGCTAGTGTCAGGAAACGGCGGCGACCGTTGTTGATTTCTTGATTATCCATTATTCAGTCGTCCTAAAATTTTGGGAATACCGAGCCATTAAACAGCGTAATTCTACCTAGTTTGTTGTAATACTCAAAGCATTATTTAAAATAAGGTAAAGTTTTATGATATTGCTCAATACTCAAGCAGGATTGTTTTCATCAAAGTGAACCACTTCGATACCGAATTTTTCTGCCACGGCATCGCCTAAGGCGCGTACGCCGTAACGTTCTGTCGCATGGTGGCCGGCACTGATAAATGCCACACCCGTTTCATTGGCAAGATGATATTGCGCTTCGGAAATCTCACCGGTCAAATACACATCGACACCTTCGTCTACGACTGTCTGAAAAAATCCCTGCGCACCGCCGCTACACCAGGCAATGCGTTTGATTTCGCGTTCAAGATCGCCGATAACGGTCGGCTTGCGGCCGAATACCGCCTCAATGCGTTCAGACAACTGCGCCACTGTTTGCGTGGTTTTCAGACGGCCTGTATTTAACAGGTTTTGCTCGCCGAATTGTTTTTCGAGCACCCAATCGAGTTTTTCGGCCAACTGTGCGTTATTGCCCAGTTGCGGGTGCGCGTCCAGCGGCAGGTGGTAACCCGCCATATTGATTTGGTGTTGCAGCAAGGTTTCAATGCGTGCTTTTTTCCAACCGGTAATCGTAACAGGCTCGCTTTTCCAAAACATGCCGTGGTGAACCAAAAGCATATCCGCCCCCTGCTCTACGGCAAAATCGATTGCAGCTTTGCTGGAGGTAACCGAAGTGGCGATTTTGGCAATTTCTTCTTTGCCTTCAACCTGCAAACCGTTGGGTGCATAGTCCTTAAACAGCCCTACCTGCAATGTCTCATCGCACCAAGCCAGAATTTCGCGGCGTAAAGCCATATTCCGCTCCTTATATCTATCTTCAAAAACAGCTTCGCATTCTAACCGCAAAATCTGTTTATGCCTCAAATTCTTACATTCCGATTTCAGCAATCATTCCCAACATTAATCATTTGCACATCATCATGAATTATTTTAATATACGCTACCTTACCCACAGGCCGTCTGAAAACACATGGACTCTATTATCGAATTGCGTCATCTCAAAACCTTGCTGGCTTTAGAAGAAACCGGCAGCGTTTCCCTTGCCGCCAAACGGGTTTTCCTGACCCAATCTGCCCTGTCGCACCAAATCCGCACCTTGGAAAATTATTACGAAACGCCGTTGTTTGAACGTAAATCCACACCTTTGCGCTTCACGCCTGCCGGTATGCGCCTGTTGCAACTGGCGCGCGAGCTGTTGCCGCAGGTTGCCGCCGCCGAACGTGATCTGGTGCGGATTATCGAGGGCGAAGCGGGCGAACTCAGACTTGCCGTCGAATGCCACACCTGCTTTGACTGGCTGATGCCTGCCATGGGCGAATTCCGCCCGTTATGGCCGCAAGTTGAATTGGATATCGTTTCCGGTTTCCAAGCCGATCCGGTCGGGCTGCTACTGCAACACCGTGCCGACCTTGCCATCGTTTCCGAAGCCGAGCCGCTCAACGGCATCAGCTACCGCCCTCTGTTTGCCTATGAAATGGTCGGTATCTGCGCAGAAGACCACCCGCTTACCGACAAAGACGTTTGGGAAGCCGAAGACTTTATCGACGAAACCTTGATTACTTATCCCGTCCCAGACGAAATGCTGGATTTGCCCAAAAAAGTGCTGCTGCCCAAAGGCATTAATCCGCCGCGCCGCCATAGCGAGCTGACCATCGCCATTATCCAGCTGGTTGCCAGCAAACGCGGCATTGCTGCCCTGCCCTATTGGACGGTCATGCCGTATTTGGAAAAAGGCTACGTCGTCCACCGCAAAATTACTTCAGACGGCCTGCAAAGCAAACTTTATGCCGCCATTCGTACGGAAGATGCCAACAAAGGCTATCTGGACAATTTCTGCCAAATCACGCATGACCGCTGTTTTGCCGACTTGCCGGGTTTGAGCGAATTGGAAATGTAAACTTGAAACAATCAAAAGGCCGTCTGAACAATTTTCAGACGGCCTTTTCAATATATAAAAAATCTCACTGCTTCTCTTCGGATTCATCCGAGTTCAAACACGCCGACAAATCGATTTCAGACGGCCATGTTTTATCGGGCGCAATCCGAATATCGAAATGCTCGCCGCGATAATCAAAAACCAAACGCCAAGCGTGCAGAAACAGATGTCCCGCCTCATCTCCGCCATACAGCGTATCACCCAAAATCGGACTGCCTATGCTTTTCATGGCCACGCGCAGCTGATGGGTTTTGCCGGTAAACGGCTGCAACACAAACAGGCGCAAACCGGACTTCAGGCTTTGGCTGCTGAAACGGGTAACGGCAAAATTATCCTCATCACGCGTCAGCTTCCATGTACCGCGCCGCGAACGCGCCATACCGCCTTTCACCCAGCCCTGCTTTTTTGCAGGCTTGTGCGTACCGAGTGCCAAATAAGTTTTACGCATGGTTTTCTCGGCAAACTGTGCCGACAAAGCCGCCGCGCTGTCGCGGTTTAACGCAAACAGCAATAAGCCGCTAGTGGCTTTATCCAAACGGTGAACCAACCACACGCGTTCAACGCCGAGCTGCTGCGCCAGCGAAGCAGTCAGGCAAACATCCTCTTCCGATTCGCTGTGCACCGATACGCCGCAAGGCTTATTGATGACCACAAAGTCTTCGTGTTCAAAAACAATGTCCCACATTTCAGACGGCCTTCAACACGATACCGTCGCCAAGCAGGGTCAAAATACCCAGCAGGCAGAACAAGATACATGCGGCAATGTGTACTGCTTTGGCCGGAATTTTGCGCATCAGCATTTCGCCCAAATACACGGCAGGCACAGAAGCAATCATCAAACCGGCAATACTGCCGACCACGACCAGCAGGATAGATTGGTATTTTGCCGCCAAAAGAACTGTTGCAATCTGCGTTTTATCGCCGATTTCCGCCAAGAAAAACAGGACGACCGTCGCTGTAAATGCGCCGTATTTCAGCCACTTGCCGTCAGGGTCTTCGTCTTTGTCCGGCAACAGCAGCCATAATCCGACGGCAATAAAACTGCCGCCGACCACCCATTTCATGACTTCTGGCGAAATAGCGGATGCCAGCCAGACACCGAGTGCGGCTGAAACAAGATGGTTCAACAGGGTTGCAATAAAGATACCGGCAACAATCGCGTTTTTGTGGGCAAAACGTGCTGCCAAAAAGAGCGCGAGCAATTGCGTCTTATCGCCGATTTCGGCAATAGCAACGCCCAGCATCGAGGAGAAAAAAGCTTCCATGATTTAAGATACTCAACCGAAAAGCGGGCAAACAAAAAGCGCTGTGCATACCGCCCGCAAGGGTATGGACAACGCTTACGTCTTGCCTGTCTTCCGATAAAGCAGAGAAGATACCGCTGCCACGGCCGCACAAGCCGATTATGTTGACAACGGTTCCGGCATTGCGCCGAATGGCTACTCCCGTAAGAGTGAGGCGCGAATTATAAGGCAAACCATGGCTTGAAGCAATAAAAAGAAAAACAAAAGGCCGTCTGAAACCCGACGTAAAGCAGGTTTCAGACGGCCTTTTTCACAGCGATTAATTATCGGAGAACAAATCGCCTACTTTTTCGCCTACTTTTTCCCAAAACGATTTTTTGCGCGGGGTTTGGCTGAGATTGAGACCGGAGGAGATTTTTTCAAATTCTTCCAACAACTCTTTCTGACGATCGGTCAGGTTGACCGGCGTTTCGACCAAAATGTGGCAGTACAAATCGCCGGTCGCGCTGGAACGCAGAGACTTAATACCTTTGCCTTTCACGCGCATACGGCGGCCGGTTTGCGTTTCTTTCGGAATGTGCAGTTTGACTTTGCCGTCCAAAGTCGGCACTTCGACTTCGCCGCCCAATGCGGCAATGGCAAAGCTGATCGGCAGTTCGCAATGCAGATCTAAGCCGTTGCGTTCGAAGATTTTGTGCTGTCTTACGCGGACATTGACATACAAATCGCCTGCCGGTGCGCCGTGTTGACCCGGTTCGCCCTCGCCGCTCAAGCGGATGCGTTGACCGTCGTCAATACCTGCCGGAATGTTGACTTCAACCGTTTTGCTGGTTTTGGTGCGGCCTTCGCCACGGCATTTGACGCAAGGATCTTTGATTTCTTTGCCTGTACCGTGACAAGTCGGACAAGTCTGCTGCATTTGGAAAATGGCTTGGCGGACGTGCACCGTGCCAGAGCCGTGACAGGTCGAACAAGTCGATGCGGATGTGCCCGGTTTGGCACCTGAACCGTGACAGACATCACATTCTTCGTAAGTCGGAATGTTGATGCGTTTTTTCACGCCTTTGGCGGCTTCTTCAAGCGAAATCTCTATACCGACCTGCAAGTCCGCACCGCTGTAATCCGGCTGACGGCCGCCTGCGCTGCCGCCACCGCCGAACATTTGGCTGAAAATATCGGAAAAATCGAAGCCTTGCGCGCCGCCGAAACCGCCAAAGCCACCGAATCCGCCTGCACCTGCGCCCTGTTCAAACGCGGCATGACCGTATTGGTCGTACATGGTACGTTTTTCCTTGTCAGACAAGGTATCGTAAGCTTTTTGGACTTCTTTAAATTTTTCTTCCGCTTCTTTGTTGTCGGGGTTGCGGTCGGGATGGTATTTCATTGCCAGCTTGCGGTAGGCTTTTTTGATTTCATCGTCGCTAGCGCTGCGGGCAACACCAAGGGTTTCGTAATAATCTTGGGTACTCATAATTTTGATAGTGTTTTGAATAAGTTTGAACTGGGTCGGATATGTGGGCGGAAGGTAAAAAACTCAAGTCGATATTTTTAAGGCCGTCTGAAAATTTTGTTTCAGACGGCCTCCCTCGCCTTGTCAAAGCATGATAATGGCCTTAAAGTGAAAGAATATTTGACCCTATACCGCTGTTTTATACTAGAAAGGTTTTCCTCCATGATGAAAAAAACCGCTTCCTTTTTATGCCTGATGCTGATGGCGGCCGCTGTCCAAGCCGCACCGTCCGACAGCGAACGCATTGCGGCACTGGAGCGTCAGGTGGCCGAACTGACTGCCCAAGTAAACCGCCTACTGAGCGAACGTTTGGACGAGCGTTCCGCACGCAGAAACAACGAAGTTCACGTGTGTACGTTGTCAGCATTTACCGATACCTTCCGTACCGAAAACGTCAACCGAGGCCGCGCCCGCTTGGATGTAATTCAGCAATGCCGCCGCCAACACGCGGAAATGTTCTGCAAGGAAGAAGCCGTCCGTTGCCAGACTTACCGTTAACCTTTCATACTCAGGCCGTCTGAAACCCTGTTTTCAGACGGCCTTTTGATTGTTTGCGTTCTTCCATGTCAAAACAAACGGGAAACAACAATGCCAAAGCGGTTTGACATGATGTTACGACACAAGCAATCCGCTTCTGAATCCGCTATAATCTGCGTTTGATTTTATTTTCCAACGCCTTTGTATAAAGCGAAACATCATGCAAGAACAATATCAACCCGCCGCCATCGAACCTGCGGCGCAGAAAAAATGGGACGACGCCCGTATTTTCAACGTCTCCGAAGACGCTTCCAAACCCAAATACTATTGCCTCTCCATGTTCCCCTATCCCAGCGGCAAACTGCACATGGGGCATGTGCGCAACTACACCATCGGCGACGTATTGAGCCGCTTCAAACTCTTAAACGGCTTCAACGTCATGCAGCCTATGGGTTGGGACGCGTTCGGTATGCCGGCGGAAAACGCGGCGATGAAAAACAACGTCGCCCCCGCCGCTTGGACGTACGACAACATCGAATACATGAAAACCCAGCTCAAAAGCCTAGGTTTTGCGATTGACTGGGAGCGCGAAGTCGCCACCTGCAAACCCGAATACTACCGCTGGGAACAATGGCTGTTTACCAAGCTGTTTGAAAAAGGCATCGTCTATCGCAAAAACGGCACGGTAAACTGGGACCCTGTCGACCAAACCGTGCTTGCCAACGAGCAAGTTATCGACGGACGCGGCTGGCGTTCGGGCGCGTTGATCGAAAAACGCGAAATCCCGATGTATTACTTCAAAATCACGGATTACGCCGAAGAGCTGCTCAACGACTTGGACAAGCTGGAACACTGGCCGGAACAAGTCAAAACCATGCAGCGCAACTGGATCGGCAAATCTCGCGGCATGACCGTGCGCTTCGCCGTTTCAGACGACAGCAAACAAGGTTTGGAAGGTGATTACGCGAAATTCCTGCAAGTTTATACCACCCGCCCCGACACGCTGATGGGTGCGACTTATGTTGCCGTTGCCGCCGAGCATCCGCTGGCAACCGCCGCAGCCGCCGACAAACCCGAATTGCAGGCATTTATCGCCGAATGCAAAGCGGGCTCGGTTGCCGAAGCCGATATGGCGACGATGGAGAAAAAAGGCGTGCCGACAGGCCGCTACGTCGTCAATCCGCTCAACGGCGACAAGCTGGAAGTGTGGATTGCCAACTATGTATTGTGGGGCTACGGCGACGGCGCGGTCATGGCGGTTCCGGCGCACGACGAACGCGATTTCGAGTTCGCCACCAAATACAATCTGCCTAAAAAACAAGTCATTGCCGTTAGTGACAACGCATTTGACGCAAACCGATGGCAAGAATGGTACGGCGACAAAGAAAACGGCGTATTGGTCAACAGCGGCGACCTGGACGGCATGAATTTTCAGACGGCCTTCGACGCCATCGCCGCCAAGCTGCAAAGCCAAGACGCGGGCGAACCGAAAACCCAATACCGCCTACGCGACTGGGGCATTTCGCGCCAACGCTACTGGGGCTGCCCGATTCCCATCGTCCATTGCGAAAAATGCGGCGACGTACCCGTTCCCGCCGACCAACTGCCTGTCGTTCTGCCTGAAAACGTCGTACCCGACGGCATGGGTTCGCCGCTGGCAAAAATGCCTGAGTTTTACGAAACCACCTGCCCATGCTGTGGCGGCGCGGCGAAACGCGAAACCGACACCATGGACACCTTCATGGAATCGAGCTGGTATTTCTTCCGCTACATGTCGCCCAAGTTCGCAGAAGGCATGGTATCGGCTGAAGCCGCGAAATACTGGGGCGCGGTCGACCAATACATCGGCGGTATCGAACACGCGATTCTGCACCTCTTGTACGCGCGCTTCTTCACCAAACTGATGCGCGACGAAGGTTTGGTCAATGTTGACGAACCGTTCGAACGCCTGCTCACGCAAGGCATGGTACTGGCTGAAACTTTTTATAGTGAGAATGAAAAAGGCATCAAAACTTGGTACAACGCTGATGATGTACAAGAAGAAAAAGACGGTACTTATAGTTTAATGTGGGCAGATGACCACACCACTGTTCAATTCGGTGGCATGGAAAAAATGTCCAAGTCCAAAAACAACGGCGTCGATCCGCAAGAAATTATTGAAAGATACGGTTCGGACACCGCCCGCCTGTTCATGATGTTCGCTGCACCGCCCGAACAGTCCCTCGAATGGAGCGACAGCGGCGTCGAAGGCGCACACCGCTTCCTGCGCCGTCTGTGGCGTACCGTTTACGAATACCTGAAACAAGGCGAAGCAGTCAAAGCGTTCGCAGGGAGCCAAGACGGTTTGTCTAAAGAACTCAAAGACCTGCGCCACAAACTGCATTCCACCATCGCTAAAGTCAGCGACGACTACGGCCGTCGCCAGCAGTTCAACACCGCCATCGCCGCTGTGATGGAATTGCTCAACCAATACGACAAAACCGACACCGGCAGCGAACAAGGCCGCGCCGTCGCCCAAGAAGTATTGGAAACCGCCGTACGCCTGCTGTGGCCGATTGTGCCGCACATCTGCGAAACCCTGTGGAGCGAATTGAACGGCGCGAAACTGTGGGAAGCAGGCTGGCCGACAGTCGATGAAGCCGCATTGGTCAAATCCGAAATCGAAGTGATGGTTCAAGTCAACGGCAAACTGCGCGGTAAAATCACCGTCGCCGCCGACGCCTCCAAAGCTGACCTCGAAGCCGCCGCCCTTGCCAACGAAGGTGCAGTGAAATTCATGGAAGGCAAGCCTGCGAAGAAAATCATCGTCGTTCCCGGACGCTTGGTGAATATCGTCGTCTAAACCGCTTTTAAGGTTTAGCCACACGGATAAAGGCCGTCTGAAACTTGGAAACAGGTTTTCAGACGGCCTTTTTAAGGTAGATTAAGCTGATAAGTCCAATAACACATTGGGATGAAAAGGTTCCATTGGATTTAGAATCACTCTACACACGTCCCTGAAACATAAATCCGTTGTATTCCTCACGATGTTTTGGCACAATTCGAAGCCAATCAACCACGCTTGTACTTGGCATCCTAATGGCTTCAAAACCCTTCCTAAAATGGGCTGGTGGCAAACATAAACTTGTCCCCTTTATCGAACACAATCTACCCACTCCTGCACGAAAACGTCTGGTTGAACCCTTTTGCGGTTCTGCTGCTTTGTCTCTTGCATTGGATTTCGAACATTATCTGCTCAATGATATTAACGCTGACTTAATCGGCTTATTCCGTATCCTAAAAGAAGAAAAATCCGGATTCATAGACTATACCCGCTCTTTCTTTACTTCCGAAAACAATAGCGATTCAAGATTCTATGAGTTGCGGGAACAATTCAACTTCAGCCAAGATCTACACGAACGTTCGGCGCTATTTATTTATTTGAACCGCCATGCTTTTAACGGTTTATGCCGTTACAACAGCAAAGGGGCATTCAATGTGCCATTCGGACGCTACAAATCTCCTTACTTTCCACAACAAGAAATGGAAGGTTTCATTCAAAAATCTGATAGAGTTGAATTAATGTGCGGAGATTTTCAAACGATCCTATCTCTGACAAACAATACAGATACTGTTTATTGTGATCCTCCTTATGCACCTTTAAGCCCAACCGCTTCATTTACCACTTATGCCAAAGAAGGTTTCAATTTAGACGATCAAATCCGCCTTTCCCTGTCAGCCCAACAAATTGCGCCTAACTCTCAAGGCGTTTTGATTTCAAATCATGATACTGAATTTACGAGAGATATTTATTCTTCTGCTATTCTGAAAACGGTTGAAGTACAACGCAATATTGCCGCGAAAGGCAGCAGTCGTAAAAAAGTCGGAGAATTATTGGCAATTTATGAGTGATTTCGACAAATTGGCTGAAGAAGCTGCCATTTATCAAAGTCGTTTGAAAAAAATTGTTTCAGACGACCTTGTCCTCTACAACGAAAATTCCCTTACCGTCATGCGGAAGATATTGGAAAAACATCCAAATGGCTGTTTTGATATGATTTTCGCAGACCCTCCTTACTTTCTTTCCAATGACGGCTTCAGTTGTCAAAACGGACAAATGGTTTCCGTTAATAAGGGCAACTGGGATAAATCCAAAGGAATGGCGGCAGATTTGGAATTCTACGAAGAATGGCTCCGACTGTGTTACGCCTTATTAAAACCAAACGGCACAATTTGGGTTTGCGGCACATTTCATAATATCTATTTAATCGGCTACCTGATGCAAACCATCGGCTACCATATTTTGAACAATATTACTTGGGAAAAACCAAATCCTCCCCCTAATTTGTCCTGCCGTTTTTTTACCCATTCGACAGAAACAATCTTATGGGCAAAGAAAAATAAAAAAGCCAAACATACGTTTCATTATGAAATGATGAAAGCACAAAATGATGGCAAACAGATGAAATGTGTTTGGACATTTCCTCCACCAAATAAAACCGAAAAAACATTCGGCAAACATCCGACACAAAAACCACTCCCCTTGCTTGAACGCTGCATACTATCGGCTTCAAATATCGGAGATTTAATTTTTGACCCTTTCATGGGCAGCGGCACAACAGGCGTTGCTGCCTTAAAACATGGTCGGAAATTTTGTGGTTGCGAACTAGAAGAAGATTTTTTTGAATTAGCAAAGAAAAGGCTACAACAAAAGCTGTAGCCCCATCTTATTTTAAATTATTCGAACAACACCATCTCTATCCTGTCTGGCCATTTCACGAACTTCCCGCATGAATTCTTTTTTAAAATAAAATGCATGATTCTTATTTGAAATATTCCGATTATATTGTGCAGAAAATATAGGACTGTATGGCTTGGAATCTTTTGATCTGATTTGTATAAAACTACCGTTTGATGTATGAATGTATCCGTCGCCGGAATTAATATCAGCTAACAGCTTACCTTTAATTTGCGTGAAATCAGCAGATAACTGTCTGAAAAGTTCACCCCCTTCATTTATTTGCACATGATAGGCTGACTGTATGTACCATTTATCAGGATCGTTGTCGACTTTACAAATAGGAACATATAGCAAATTCTTTATTTTTTGGTATATCCAACTATCTTTAAAGCTTATCTGATCGCTGATTAACTGATCAAAGTTACTGGAAATCTGCGAGATAAACATAGTCTCTAGTGGTGCACCATCTGCATCTGCTTTATTGGTTTTCAGCTCACCATCAGAAAAATCTGTCAAAGCATTTGTATTCTCAAGTCCTATTAATTTCTCGATAAACTGTCCTACCCCGCCTTTATTTATCTTCATTTCAGCGGTGAACTCGGGAAATCTGGTTTGATATTCAAGTTTTAGATCTCCTAGCGTCCTTCCGACGTTTTCTATAAAAAAACCATACGAATCAGTTAGATTCATTATCACAGTTCCCGTCATTAACATAGTCCTTAAAAGTTAAAAGTTCAGGCAAAGAAATATCTAATGCACTAGCCAAACGAATAAGATTTAATAGGGCAGGGTTACGCTCTCCACGTTCTATCATTCCGATATAAGTCCGGTGCATATTCGCTTTTTCAGCCAATGCTTCCTGACTTAAATCCTGGAGTTGTCTTAAATGACGAACATGTTTGCCAAATTGTTTTAAAATTTCTGATTTCATGATGACTATTCTTAATGTTTGCAAATTAAATTCCACATACAATAAGTATCAACTTTAGTTCTAATACGAAAGGCAGTCTGAAACCCTATATTCAGGTTTCAGACTGCCTTTTTATCTGCCCGATTTTATTCGCCGTAATAGGCTTTGGTCAGGATTTCTTCCATATCGGCTACCATAGCGAGGCGTGGGTTGGCCGGGGTACATTGGTCTTCAAAAGACATCATGGCCAGTTCTTTGCGGCCGTCGATGAAGGTTTTCTCATCGATGCCCTGCTCTTTCAACGACATTTTGATGCCGACGTTGACCGCCAGTTCATGACAGGCACGGGCGAAGGATTCGACGCCTTCTGCCGGTGTGCTGCATGGCAGGCCTAAGGTACGGGCGATTTCCTGATATTTCAGGTCGGCTTTGTAGTAGTTGTACTTCGGCCAAGTAGCGGTTTTCTGCGGACGCGTGCCGTTGTAGCGGATGACGTGCGGCAGCAGGATGGCGTTGGCGCGGCCGTGCAGAACGTGGTATTTGCCGCCGATTTTGTGCGCCATCGAGTGGTTGATGCCCAAGAACGCATTGGCAAACGCCATGCCTGCGATGGTGGAGGCGTTGTGCATGTGTTCGCGTGCTTCGGGGTCGGACGCGCCGTGTTTGTAGGAGCGTTCGAGGTATTGGAACACGAGCTTGATGGCTTGCAGGGCGAGGCCGTCGGTAAAGTCGTTGGCGAGCACGGAAACGTATGCTTCTACGGCGTGGGTCAGTACGTCCAAACCGGTATCGGCGGTTACGCCTGCCGGAACGGTCATGGTAAACGCAGGATCGACAATCGAAATGGTCGGTGTCAGCGAGTAGTCGGCAATCGGATATTTTTTGTCTCCGTCGCTGATGACGGTAAACGGAGTCACTTCGGAGCCTGTACCCGACGTGGTAGGAATGCCGATAAATTTGGCTTTGCGGCCCAATTCAGGGAAGCGGAAGGCGCGTTTGCGGATATCCATGAATTTTTGCACCAAGTCTTCAAAGTCGACTTGGGGCTGTTCGTAGAAGAGCCACATGGCTTTTGCCGCGTCCATCGGCGAGCCGCCGCCCAGCGCGATGATGGTGTCGGGCTGGAAGCTGCGCATCAAATCCGTGCCTTTATAGACGGTTTGAACGCTCGGATCGGCTTCGACATCGGTGAAAAGCTGGATGGTCACTTTGTTTTTGCGTTGATGCAGTTGATGGGTGATTTTATCGACAAAGCCCAGATCAACCATCGAACGGTCGGTCACAATCATGACTTTTTCGCAGTCTTTCATGTCTTGCAGATATTGGATGGAATCGCGTTCAAAATAGATTTTGGCGGGTACTTTGAACCATTGCATGTTGTTTCTCCGACGGCCTACTTTTTTGATGTTTAACAGGTTGACTGCGCTGACGTTGCCGCCGACGGAGTTTTTGCCGTAAGAGCCGCAGCCCAAGGTCAGAGACGGCAGGAAGGCGTTGTAAACGTCGCCGATGCCGCCGAAGGTGGAGGGCGAGTTCCAAATCACGCGTAAGGCTTTGACGCGGGTGCCGAAGGTTTTTGCCAATTCTTGATCAGCGGTATGGATGGCGGCGGAGTGTCCCAAGCCGTCGAAGGCAACCATTTCTTCGGCGAACTTCAAACCTTGTTCGGTGGAATCGGCTTTGAGCATCGCCAGTACGGGCGAGAGTTTTTCGCGGGTCAGCGGCTCGTTGGGGCCGACTTCGCGGCATTCGGCGATGATGATGTTGGTTTTTTCGGGAACTTTAAACCCAGCCTGTTCGGCAATCCACGCCGCCGGTTTGCCCACCACGGCAGCATTGAGTTTCGCGCCGCCACAGTTGGCGCAGTTTGCCGTAACGCCGAAGATGAAGTCTTCGAGCATGGCTTTTTCTTTTTTGTTGGAAAAGTACACGCCGTAGGATTTGAACTCTTCGACCAGCTCTTTATAAATCTCTTTGTCGGCGATGACGGCTTGTTCGCTGGCGCAAATCATGCCGTTGTCGAATGCTTTGGACATCACGATGTCGTGTGCCGCCTGCTGGATGTTTGCCGTTTTTTCAACATAGGCAGGCACGTTGCCCGCACCGACGCCGAGCGCGGGTTTGCCGCAGGAATAAGCGGCTTCCACCATCGCATTGCCGCCGGTTGCCAAAATCGTTGCCACGCCCGGATGCTTCATCAGCGCGGAAGTGCCTTCCATAGACGGCTTTTCAATCCACTGGATACAGTTTTCCGGCGCACCGGCCGCAATCGCCGCATCGCGCACGATTTGGGCGGCGTGGGCGGAACACTGCTGGGCGGAAGGGTGGAACGAGAAAATAATCGGATTGCGGGTTTTCAGCGCAATCAGGGATTTGAAAATGGTGGTGGAAGTCGGATTGGTGGTCGGCACGATACCGCAGACGACCCCGACCGGATCGGCGATTTCGGTAATGCCGGTTACATCGTCTTCGCTGATGACGCCCACGGTTTTCAAGTCGCGCAGGCGGCGCACGACGTTTTCGCAGGCAAACAGGTTTTTGGTCGCTTTATCTTCAAATACACCGCGCCCCGTTTCTTCAACCGCGCGCATGGCGAGTACACCATGTTTGTCCAGCGCGGCGATAGAGGCTTTGGCCACAATAAAATCAATCTGCTCCTGATCCAACTTAAGAAACTCATCCAACGAGCGCAAACCCTTTTCAACCAGGCTGTTTACCTCGGCTACGGCTGGGCTGACGACGTTGTCGGCTGATGCGTTCATGGTGTATCTTCTTGATATAAGGTGGCAATAAAGTCGATAAATTTTCACTACGATTACTATAAGTAATTTAGTTACATTCTGCTTTGACCTACATCACAAACCATGATTGAACTTTTCAGACGGCCTCTTTATCATTTATTCATTTTAATTTGTTGAAGTATAATGATTTCATCCTCGCAAAACAAAAGACGGTCATTCTTGGTCGCTTTCCTCGTATATTAAAATAAGAACAGAAAACCAATGTATCAAAATTACATACTCAAAATAAAAAGGCCGTCTGAAAATATTTTTCAGACGGCCTTTTCATGTCTATCTTTTATTGGCTGATGTCTTCCAGCGTACGGCCTTTGGTTTCTTCACCTAATACCAAGATTACCGCCACAATCAGCAGCATAACCAGCGCAAACATCATAAAGATATTGCCGAAGCCGCCGCTGTTGCCCACCATCGCCGCCACTACCATGGGCGCGAGTATGCCGCCGACGCGACCGATGGCGCCTGCCCAGCCGGATGCGAAGGCACGAAAACGCAAGGGGTAGAGTTCGGGGGTGTAGGTGTACAAAACGCCCCATGCACCCAAGTTGAAGAAGGACATCAGGCTGCCCCAGATCATGACTTCGGCCGCAGTTGTGCTTTGCCCGAAAAACCATGCGCACACGGCGCAAGCGGCCAGAAAGCCTGCCAGCGTTGCTTTGCGACCGATTCTTTCCACCAAAGCCGCGGCGGCAATATAGCCGGGCAGTTGCGCAACAATCATCACCAGCACATATTCAAAGGTTTTGACCACGGTATTACCCTGCTCGACTAGTAATTTGGGCAACCAAGTAAAAATGCCGTAATACGAAAACACGATGCCGAACCAAACCAGCCACAGCATCAGCGTGCGCCGTGCAAACGGATGTTGCCAAAGTTGGACGAAGCGGATGCGTTCGCGCGGTGCGGCCGGGGCGGCAACGGCTTCTGTCGGCGGCGTGATGCCCGATTGAGTTTCCAGCGCGGATACCAAACGGTGCGCTTCGTTGGTTTTGCCGCGGGAAAGCAAGTAAGGCACGGATTCGGGAACAAACTTCAACACCAACGGCACATAAAACAGGGGTAAGGCGCCGAATAAAAACGCGCTGTGCCAGCCGGTTTGCGGAATAAAGAAATAAGACACCAGCGCGGCCGAGAGCCAGCCCAAGCCCCAAAAGCTTTCCAACAACACAATAAAACGGCCGCGTACTTTCGGCGGCGCATATTCGCTGACCAGCGACACGGCGACGGGCAGTTGGCCACCCAAACCGACACCGACAAAAAAGCGGCACACCAGCAAAACCGCCAAGTCAGGCGCGAGTGCGCACAAGCCTGTGGCAATGCTGTACACCACCATCGTACCGGCAAAAACGGTTTTCCGTCCGAACCTGTCTGCCAGCCAGCCGCTGAATACCGCGCCCAGAGCCATGCCGACAAAGGCAATGCTGACAATCCAACCCAACTGCGCCGGAGCCAGCGCCCAATCTTTGCCCAAAGCCGGCAGTACAAACGACACCAAGCCTGTATCCATGGCATCAAACAACCAGCCTATGCCGACCAACACCAAAAGTTTGCAATGAAAGCGTGAGGGAGGCAGATTGTGCAGCCGCGTCAGAATATCCATAGTTTCTTTCCTTTGTTTGTATATTATTTATAAATAACTGCTTTAGTTTCAGCGACAAACCTAAGAATAGAGCATTATGTCGATTTTAACATTTATACAATATGCAAAGAATAGGAAACGCGCGTTTTTTTGGCTATTTTTGAATATCTTAATCTCGGCGATAAACCGCATACCATTTTGAAACATAAAACAAGAAATCACTTCAGGCCGTCTGAAAGTTGATGATCTGGTTTTCAGACGGCCTGCCGTTTTTTGCAAAGGCTTCATGCTTGGGTTATGATGTTTATTTGTAATATGTAAACAGATGATTGCCTGTTTTTACATAACAGGCCGTCTGAACAACGGAGAACGATATGAATGCGGTTGTAATTGCGGTCATCATCATGCTTGTGCTGTCTTTATCGCGCGTGCATGTAGTGCTCAGCTTGGCTGTCGGCGCGTTTGTCGGCGGCTTGGTGGCCGGTATGCCTTTGGAGAATGTAACCAACACGGCCGGCGATGTGGTGCAGCAAGGGATTATTCCTGTTTTTAACGAAGGCCTGAAAGGCGGGGCGCAAATCGCGCTGTCTTATGCCATGCTCGGCGCGTTTGCCATGGCCATCACGCATTCCGGCCTGCCGCAGCAGCTCGCCGGCGTGATTATCCGCAAACTCAACGGCGGCGAAGGCAACGCGAAAGGCGAAGGCGCGGTCAAATGGCTGCTGCTGGCGATTATTTTGTGCATGGGCGTGATGAGCCAAAACGTTGTGCCGATTCATATCGCGTTTATCCCGTTGATTATTCCGCCGCTGCTGTTGGTGTTCAACCGTTTGAAACTCGACCGCCGCCTCGTGGCCTGCGTGATTACGTTTGGCTTGGTAACAACTTATATGTTTCTGCCTTACGGTTTCGGCGCCATCTTCTTGAACGACATCATGTTGGGCAATATCCGCTCGGCAGGCATGGACACCAGCGGCATCAATGTGATGCACGCAATGGCGATTCCGGCTTTGGGCATGGTATTCGGCTTACTGCTGGCCTTTTTGCACTACCGCAAACCGCGTATTTATCAAAACAATACCACTGACACGGAAGACAACCGTGCGGCAGTGCAACAACAAGAGCCTTCAACCTATCGCAGCTTGGTAGCGGCCGTGGCGATTGCCGTGTGTTTTGCCATTCAGCTTTTGTATGATGGTTCGCTGGTATTAGGCGCTATGTTGGGCTTTGCCGTGTTTATGATGTTGGGCGTGATGAACCGCTCCGCCGCCAGCGATGTGTTCGGCGAAGGCATCAAAATGATGGCGATGGTCGGCTTTATTATGATTGCGGCTCAAGGTTTCGCCGCCGTAATGAACGCAACCGGCGAGATTCAGCCTTTGGTCGAACACAGCATGGCTTTGTTCGGCGGCAATAAAGGCATGGCCGCATTGACCATGTTGTGCGTCGGCTTGCTGGTGACCATGGGCATCGGCTCGTCCTTCTCGACTTTGCCGATTATTACCGCGATTTATGTGCCTTTGTGCATTAGCTTGGGCTTCTCGCCTATGGCGACCGTCGCCATCGTCGGCACCGCCGGTGCACTGGGCGATGCAGGCTCCCCTGCTTCCGACTCGACGCTCGGCCCGACCATGGGTTTGAACGCCGACGGCCAACACGACCACATCCGCGATTCGGTTATCCCAACTTTTATCCACTACAATATCCCGCTGATGGCTGCCGGCTGGATTGCCGCGATGGTACTGTAATATGAGCGATATTCAGGAATTGGAACACCGCGTCACGGAGCTGGAAATTCAGACGGCCTTGCAGGAAGATTTAATCGGCAGCCTGAACGACACCATCGCCAAGATGCAGCAGGCTTTGGATTTGCAACAAGGCCAGCTACGGCTTCTGTATCAACGGATGCAGGACAAAGGCGCAAACGGCGAACGTGAACCGTACAGCCTGCGCGACGAGATTCCGCCGCATTATTGATAAACTAAAAAGGGCGTGTTTGATACATGCCCTTTTCTTTCATAACAAAGGCCGTCTGAAAGTCTATCAAGCTTTCAGACGGCCTTTTAAACAATCAAACCTTACAAACAAGCCAATTCGTTGGCCATTTGCTGCTCGACGGTTTCACGTTGGCGGATAAGTTTGCACTCGCTGCCGTCAACCAATACTTCCGCCGCACGGTTGCGCGTGTTGTAGTTGCTCGCCATGCTTGAGCCATACGCACCGGCGCTGCGGATAAGCAGCAAATCCCCTTCTTCGCAGGCGATGGTGCGGTCTTTGCCGAGGAAGTCGCCGGTTTCGCAAATCGGGCCAACGATATTAGCCGTCAGAGGCTCAATGTCTTTGGTTTCGACCGCTTCGATGTGATGATACGCATCATAAAGCGCCGGGCGCATCAAATCGTTCATCGCCGCATCAACCATCACAAAGTTTTTCTCTTCGCCATGTTTGACGAATTCAACTCGCGTCAATAACGCACCTGCATTACCGACCAAACTACGACCAGGCTCAAGAACCAGTTTCAGACGGCGTGTACCCATCAGTTTTTGAACGGCTTGGGCATACGCGCCCAAATCAGGCACGTTTTCATCTTGATAAACAATGCCGACACCGCCGCCCAAGTCCAAGTGTTCCAACACAATACCTTCGTCTGCCAATTGGTCGACCAAGGCCAAGATACGTTCGCAGGCTTCGACAAGCGGGTTGAGGTCGGTCAGTTGTGAGCCGATATGGCAGTCGATACCGACGATTTTTAAATGGCTTTGCCGGGAAGCATGACGATAGGCCTCAAGCGCATCGGCATAGGCAATACCGAATTTATTAGCTTTCAGGCCGGTGGAGATATAAGGATGGGTTTTGGCATCGACATCGGGGTTGACGCGCAGAGAAACCGGAGCGACCTTACCCAAACGCGCGGCAACTTTCTGAATACGGTCGATTTCGGGGATGCTTTCCATATTGAAGCATTTCACGCCGGCATGAAGCGCGAACTCGATTTCCGCCTCGCTTTTGCCCACGCCTGAAAATATGGTTTTCGCCGCGTCGCCGCCCGCCGCCAAAACGCGCGCCAACTCGCCGCCAGACACAATGTCAAAACCGCTCCCCAAAGAAGCAAAGTGCTTGATGATGCTCAGGTTGCCATTGGCTTTCACTGCGTAGCAGACAAGCGGATTTAAAGCAGCAAACGCGGTTTGGTAGTTTTCAAATGCCTCGGTCAGCGCAGATTTGCTGTACACATAAAGCGGCGTACCAAACTCTTCGGCAAGGTGTGTATAGGGGAGTTGTTCGCAGAATAAAGTCATGTTTGTGAAGTCTTTTTTAGTCGTTGGTTTGAGTGGTCGGTTCTTTGGCCGTATCGAATTTCAAGCCGGTCTGAATCACGCCGAAGCGCGCCTTGTCGCCTTCTTTGGGCAGGTAGAGATCGCCTTTGTAGCCGCAGGCAGAGAGCAGCAGAGCCGTTGCCGCTGCAAAAAATACGCCGTATTTCATCAGTAAAACTTTCTTCATCATTACGAATGTGGCAAGATTCGGTATCTTAAACAAAAACCACACAAAAAGCCATGATGACCGAAAGCGAATTCATCCGCCTGAGCGAAGAATTGTTTGAACACATTGAAGACCAAATCGATGAAAACGGCTGGGATTTCGACTGCCAGTTTGCCGGAAACGTCCTGACCATCGAAGCCGAAGACGGCACGCAAATCATCGTCAACCGCCACACGCCCAACCAAGAATTGTGGATTGCCGCCAAAAGCGGCGGCTACCATTTCGCCGAGCAAAACGGCAATTGGCTGGCAACACGCGACGGACGAGATTTCTACGATGTTTTGAACGAAGCACTGAGCACGGCTTCGGGCGAAGCAGTCAATATTGCCGAATTGTGATTGAATCTTTAAATCTCACCCTCTAAAAATCTATTTACCTCAAAGGATGCCCAAATGCCCCTACTAGACAGTTTCAAAGTCGACCATACCCGTATGCACGCCCCTGCCGTACGCGTGGCAAAAACCATGACCACGCCCAAAGGCGACACCATTACCGTATTTGACCTGCGTTTCTGCATTCCCAACAAAGAAATCCTGCCTGAAAAAGGCATTCACACGCTGGAGCATTTGTTCGCCGGTTTTATGCGCGACCACTTAAACGGCAACGGCGTTGAAATCATCGACATTTCCCCAATGGGCTGTCGCACCGGTTTCTACATGAGCCTCATCGGTACGCCCGACGAGCAAAAAGTAGCCGACGCATGGCTCGCTTCAATGCAGGATGTTTTGACCGTTCAAGACCAAAGCAAAATCCCCGAGCTGAATGAATACCAATGCGGTACTTACCTGATGCACTCGCTTGCCGAAGCGCACGAAATCGCCCAAAACGTTTTGGCACGCAAAGTCGCCGTCAATAAAAACGAAGAGCTGACATTGGACGAAAGTCTGTTGAACGCTTAAGCCGCCATGACAGTAAAGGCCGTCTGAAACTTTATATGACAAGTTTCAGACGGCCTAAAATCTTTTATTCCAATTTTCAACCTTTCAGCCATAGTTTTACACCGCCTAAAAATAAGTTGGCGGATGCTGACAGTGTACATAGTATAATTACACTTTGAACAAACAACCTGATTCTATTGCCTTTATGAAACCGTTTTTCTGCAAAACCGCTATTGCCCTCAGCCTGACCCTCCCAGCCGCCGCCAACGCTGCTGAGTATGTCTGCAATGTTGAAGGCATTACTGTTTATGCTTCATACCAGATCAACAATACCTGCCGCGTAGTTGACACAAACACCACCACAGAGAGCGGCATTGTTGCAGAACCTAACGTATTCACTGAATCTGAACCAACTAATAAATCCGTTACAAATGGTTCCGCCATTCTCAACGATATGTCCGCTTTAAAAACGGTACAAACAACAGAATTTAAAGCATCTGCCGCTGACTACGTTCATGCTTCTCAAGCAACGCCTGCGGTACAAACCCCAGTCGTTGTTGCTCGAAATGAAAATGGTATTCCCGCACCTATTTCCATTCCTATTGCACAAGCACGTCTAACTTCTCAAATTGACAAAAACGTTGCTGACGGTCTTGCCATTCTCAGCGATACAGCTGTTTCAGACACTGCCCCTACAATAAAGTCTGAAATTGACACTACCGACGTTCTCAACGTCATGTCTGCTACTACACAGCCTCAAACTATGGCTGTTCAAACTCCAAACAATACTCCTACCCCTATTACGCAAACCCTTCCAACAACATCTGCGATTCAACTCCCTCAAACAATTATTCAGAATCCTGTTGTTTTACCCAAAACACCTGATAAAACTACGGCCAAACAAAATAACCAAACCGTAATTACCTCAGATGAAGCAATTGACAAAACACCTATCAAAATTGAAACCAAGCGTAAAGGTAAAGCCTATACCAAAACCTCAACCCGATATAATGCAAAAAACACCAATACTGGTAAAACAACTGTCGCAAACACAGCTAACGAACAAACGATTAAAACTGTTGTTGCGCCAACAGTAGAATCAAATGTACCAAATAAACCTGCTACAACGGTTTTCCCGGTAGATCAAAGCAAAACATCTGCACAAACACCTTTCCCTAAGGCATATACACCGGCTGCCGATATTCCGTTCGATCCGAGCAATGTTTACAACGATATCAAAATTCTGCCCCATATTCCGATTACCAGCGTAACCAACACAGCCGAAGCCGCCAATCCGCGTCTGAATATTATCTTGCGCAACCGTCCGGGCAAATCACGCGCTTCTTCATACAGCAAATACAAAGCCCCTGTGATCCGTACTGCACCTGTAGTTACGCCGGCTCCTAAGCCAAGCCCTAAAGAAACCCGCAAACAGATATTGCAGACCGAAGTACGCAATGAACAGGCCGCTATTACCCACCTTCAAACCCAGCTGAATGCGGCCAAACAAAAAGGTGATCAAATTAAGATCCAACAGCTGACCCGTACCATCAACGCCCGTAAAGCGAATATCCGCGCTATTCAAGGTGAGATGTCTCGTTGATTGGTTTTTGATACAAAAAGGCCGTCTGAAAATATTTTCAGACGGC
>NZ_KV810297.1:0-22569 GCF_001812735.1 Neisseria sp. HMSC069H12 | reverse complement strand
CCGTCTGAAAATATTTTCAGACGGCCTTTTTAATGACATAAACCTTATTTATTCAAAAGACAAATACTTTCTCTAAAATCATTTGCCGATCACACCAAAGTATATTTCTTCACACTCCTACCCTCGTGCGCCATTACTTCTTCTATCCAATCGGCGATATTTTGCCAATAATATTGCGGCTTTTCAGACGGCCTATCAGCCTGCATCACTTCATCATTCAACACAATGGGAACACCCTGCTCTGCACCGGCTTCAAGCAACATCCAAATACTACCTTCATGGGTATCGGCATGAGCGGCTTGATGTTCATATGCCCAGCCAACCGCAGCTTGTCCGCCATTTTGCACAGACTGCATCGCCAGCAATAATGGATGAAAGCAGGTATCCACATTGTTGTCAGCAGCCACGACCAAAGTTGCACCATGCGTTCCTAACGCTTGCGCGGCATGAAAAACGGGAGAATTGTGTAGATTGGCGATAAAGTCAAACGGCATCGCGGCGTGATGGTTCAGCACATTATCTGCCATTTTTTCAAATACGGATGGCGAAGAAAATGGTGTACCGAGAAAAACAGCGCAATCAGAACGGATTCCGCTTTGTTCCTTTAACTGCCATGCACCAAGCGCGGCAATCAAACTCAAGCGGCTGAGGCGGCGGGTATCTATACCGCTTTGCTGCTTTAAGGTTTGTTTGAGGATTTTACCGCCGGTGCCGGCATCAGTATCAAAACGCACGGCGGCGGTAATACGGATATTAGGATTTACGGTTGCCATTGCCATACCAAAGATGTGTTGCTGCCGCCAAAACCAAACTGATTGGCCAAACAGAAAAAGCTGCCTTTTTGTAAAGCCGCGCACTCGGAAAAACAAATTTTCCGCCCCTGATAATCGCTGCTTCCGCCTTGTTTTAAAGCGGATAATAGCAGGGCTGTTTCAAGGGCTGCCGTTGCGCCAAGCGTGTGTCCGATTTTCGGCTTGAACGCCATCAAAGGCGGCAGTGTACCGAATATATTTTCCAGTGTGGCCAATTCGGCGGCATCGCTGTCAGCCGTGCCGATACCGTGTGTTTTAACGGCTGCAATACTTTCAGGAGCGATGCCTGCAATATCTAACGCACGGCGCATTACCTGCTCTTGCGCTTGGCCATCGCTTTGAATCAGGTCATTGCCTGTATTGGCGGCGTGTCCGATAAGTTTCAGACGGCCTGAAGATTCAGGAGCAGCGGAAGATAAGGCAAGCGCGGCAACACCTTCGCCTAAAATCAAACCGTTTCCGCCAAAAGGCTGATAGTGTTCAGCCAGCAGACCCAAGCTGTGAAAATGCAGTAAAGTCAGCCGGTTGAGGTTTTCAATACCAAGTACAAAGGCGCGCTCCGCCCCGCTGCGCAAACAGTTATCCGCCTGAATCAGCGCATGGGCAGATGAAGTGCAGGCAGTAGCAAAACTGAAAATCTGCCGATTGCCGCTGCGCCGGCGCAAATCTTCGGCGAGATAAAGCAAATTGTGTTCTTCTACCGCCCTATTGCCCGCAAAATGGCGGTTTTCATATTCAGAGATAGAATAGGAACTAGAACCGATAAACACCGGCGCATCATGCCAGCTTTCAGACGGCCAGCCTGCACTTTCGGCGGCTTGTCGCAAATGTTGTTCGGCAATATCCGCAAATTCCTTCCGCCCCAAACTGTCGCCGGCGAATGCACGAAAATAAGCAGCCTGCTGTGGCTGGTTTAAAAACGTATAAGACACTGCATCAGGCCGTCTGAAATCCGTTTGCGGATTCAAGGCAGAAGTGGCCGCCGTACCGCAAACCCAACTCACGCGCCATGCTCCGCACGGATAAACGCCGCCAAATCGCGTACGCACATCATATGTTTGCGCACCATCCGGTCGCCCTGCAGACGCACTTGGAAATACTGTTGCAAGGCAACGCTGATTTGCAGCGCATCAAGCGAATCCAAACCGACCGGACTGTCATCGCCAAACAAAAGTGCATCGTCGGTGAAATCATCCATATCCACATCGTCGGCCTTATCGGCCTCTTGCACGATTAACTTTTTCAACTCCGCTTCCAGCTCGTGCTCAGCCAGTGTAAAGGTGTAAGACATTTTTTAAACTCCCATTTTTATCTCATGAAGCAACAGCTTGTTTTAGCGAAACTCGCTACGCTCGTTTTAGCGAAACTCGCTACGCTCGTTTTCAGACGGCCTGAATTTATACAAAATCGCCCCAAAGCGTCTGCATGGTGGCAATGGCCGCAAGTGAGGCGGTTTCGGTACGCAACACCCGTTTGCCAAGCGTAACGGATTGAAAACCGGCATCAAATGCCTGCTGCTCTTCCTTCTCCGTCCAGCCGCCTTCCGGGCCGACCATAAACACGACCTTACCGGATTGCGGCCGAACATCACTCAATTTTTGTGCACGGTTCAAACTCATTAACAGTTTGGTCGTTTCCTGCGGCAACTGTTGCAATGCCTGTGCATAAGTCGTCAGCGGTAAAACCTTCGGCACAATATTGCGGCCGCTTTGTTCACACGCCGAAACGACGATTTCCTGCCAACGCGCCACCCGCTTTTCAGCGCGTTCGCCGCTCAAGCGGACGACACAGCGTTCGCTGATGACCGGGCGAATTTCTGCCACGCCCAACTCCACGCTTTTTTGCAAAGTGAAATCCATGCGCTCTGCGGCAGATACCGCCTGTACCAACGTAATGTTCAGCGGCGATTCGTTGTCCGTTGCCTCTTCACGCAAAATCCGCACGCTGGCGTGGCGTTTTTCCAAAACTTCGGGCAAAGCCGGATATGACTTGCCATTGCCGTTGAACAACACGATTTCTTCCGTGTTTTTCACGCGCAATACATTCAAATGGCGCACCACATTATCGGGCAATTCGACCACGCTGTCGGGGCTTAAGGCAAAATCAACATAAAATCGGGGCATGGTTTCCTGCTTTATTCATGTATATAATTTGAACTTTCGTGAACGAAATTGAAACACGGCGACGACATACACTTGCCTGCCTGATTTTGATTTCATCCACTATAATTTGAAAACTTCCCGAATTTTAATCCACTGTCACGCAAAACTGCAAAAAACAAGGATACGCCGTGCTATACCGTTTACAGAAAGTCGTCCGCCACATCGCCCAAACCGAAGTCATGCCGCGTTTTCTGAACACGCCGTCACGACGCAAGGAAGACGGCTCGGTTTTGAGTGAAGCAGATTTGGCCGCACAAACCGCTTTTGCCGCCGCCCTGCCCTTATTGGAGGATTGTCCGATGTTGGGCGAGGAGATGAGCGTTCAGGAGCAAACCCGTTTGTGGAACGAACATTCAGACGGCCTGTGGATTGTCGATCCTATCGACGGCACAAACAACTTCGTCAACGGTTTGCCGCATTTTGCCGTATCCGTCGCACTGGTTAAAAACGGCCACGCCGAATTGGGCGTGATTTACAATCCGGTCAGCGGCGAATGTTTCTATGCCGAACGCGGCAAAGGCGCATTCCTCAACGGTACGCCGCTACCGCTGCGCTCCGAAAACAAAAAACTCAACGAATCCATTGCCGGCGTAGAAATCAAATACCTGCGTTCGGGCAAACTCGCCAGCCGCATGAATACCCTTGCCCCATTCGGCACAATCCGCAGCATGGGCAGCAGCACGCTCGACTGGTGCTATCTTGCCAGCGGCCGCTACGATATTTACATCCACGGCGGACAAAAGCTTTGGGACTACGCTGCCGGCGCATTGATTTTTGAAGAAGCCGGCGGCTGCCTGACCACTTTGGAAGGCGACGATTTTTGGAGCGGCGAACATGTATTCAAGCGTTCCGTCATCGCCGCATTGCAACCTGAACTGTTTCAGCAATGGGTGAAATGGATTCGAGAAAATCAGTAAAAATGCCGTTTATCTTCAAAAAATCACGATTATCTTGCAATTTATTGAAATTATTTCACTTCTTAACAGCATTTAATACTAAAAACGGTAGAATATTAATCGCTGACACAACACCGCTCTTTCATCCCTTTTGGGCGGTGCAGCAAGTAAGACGTTTTCCCGCAATGTATTGGCCATTCATACTTCTCCCTTAGTATGAATGGTTTTTTTTATCTGCAAAAACCGCTCAGGCCGTCTGAACGTTCAGACGGCCTCTGTTTACACTACTATTTGAAAAACTGTCCGCAACACGCCTTAAACTTTTTGCCCGAACCGCACAAACAAGGCTGTTTCATCGTCGGCAAAGCAACGGTCGGATCAATAAAGTACCAACGCCCGTCTATTTTCACAAACGCCGACAATTCATGATGGCACTCAGTTTGCCCGTTCTCTTCAAAATACGCCTCAAACTCGACCAAAGCATGCAGCTTGCCAAACGGCACATGACGGATAACCTTCAATCCCGACCACTGCGTCTGCTTACTCCATACCGCCAAATCCTGCTTGTCCAACAAATTCTGCTGCTCAGGGACAGTCGTGTCCACGATATAGTCGATTTCCTGCAAAACATACGCACTGTAACGCGAACGCATCAACTCTTCCGCCGTCGAGGCCGCCGCCTCACGCGCATGAAACGGTGCGCAACATTCCGTATAAACACGCCCCGACTGACAGGGGCAAAGTGTAGCCGTCATTCCTAATTACCCGAATAAATCCATTTCAAAATTATAACGTAAACCTGACTCAGGCCGTCTGAAAATGAGTGTAGCGAGTTTCGCCAAAACGATTGTAACGAGTTTACCAAAACGAGCGTGGAGAGTTTCGCTAAAATAAGCAAAGCGGGTTTCGCCAAAACAAACGCAACAATCTGATATAATGCGCCTTTTCGATTTTGACTATCCATGATGACCATTCCCATCCAAAGCATCAGCCGCCTGTTGCCGCAAACCCAATGCCGTGAGTGCGGTTATGAAGGCTGCCTACCCTATGCGCGCGCCCTGTCGGCAGGAGAAGCATCGGTAAACCTGTGCGCACCGGGTGGGGAAACCGTCATGAAAGACCTGGCCGACCTATTGGGCAAGCCCTACCTCGCGCCGGCAAAAACGCAAATCAAAGCCGTAGCCCTGATTGACGAAGCCGCCTGCATCGGCTGTACCGCCTGCATCCGCGCCTGTCCTGTCGATGCCATTATGGGTGCGTCCAAAATGATGCACACCGTCATCAGCGACGAATGCACCGGCTGCGGCTTGTGCGTTACCCCCTGTCCCGTCGACTGCATCGACATGGTTCCCGTATCGCAGCCCTTCCTGCCGTCCGCACGCCGTTTCAGCACTTCTGCCGAACCGCGCTTTGCCGCCGCTGAACACGCGCAAAGCCGTTTTGAACACCATACCGCACGCAAACAGCGCGACGATGCCGAACGCAAAGCTCTGCTGGCGCAACGCGAAGCCGCCGTCAAAGCCAAACAGGCCGCACAGACGCAAACCCGAACAGCCGCACCAAGCGCCGCATTCAACCCCATGGATTTGATTGCCAAAGCCATGGCCAAAGCGCAATCGCAACAGGACAAACTCGTCTCCTCCGACAACCGCGAAGACTTCAAAGCGCGCCAAATCGAAGAAGCCAAAGAACGCGCCGAACTGCGCCGCGCCCAACGTGATGCCAAATACGGCAACGAAGCCGAAAAAGCCGCTGCCATCGAGTTTCTGCGCCGCTACAAAGCTGAGCAGGAAGCGGCCAAAGAAGCCCGCTGATTTCCAAAATAACAAACCCATTCCGACCGCATCAGGCCGTCTGAAAACATTGCACGAAAACCAATAACTTTATGACCACACAAGAATTTCCACACCAGCATACCGCTCATTGCGAAAGCGGTGTGATGTCCACCCTGCTCAAATACCATGGCCACAATTTAGACGAAGCCATGATTTTCGGTATTGCCCACGCACTGACATTTGTCTGGATGCCGCTGATCAAATTAAACGGCATGCCGCTGGTTTCCTACCGCATCGCACCGCGCGGCATCATCAAAAACACCTGCAAGGCATTGGGGCTGAAATTGTCCGTCCGCAAATTTTCCAATGCCCAAAAGGGACAAGACGCGCTGGATGCCGCGCTTTCATCGGGCAAGCTGGCGGGTTTGCAGACCTCCGTATTCTGGCTGCCGTATTTCCCGCCGCAAATGCGTTTCCATTTCAACGCACACAATCTCTTGGTATACGGCAAAGACGGCGGCGACTACCTGATCAGCGACCCCGTATTTGAAACCGTGCAGCGCTGCGCCGCCGAAGATTTGCAGCGGGCGCGCTTCGCCAAAGGTGTATTGGCGGCAAAAGGCATGATGTACACGCTGGAAAACGACAGGTCGTCTGAAAAAATCATGGCAGACTTGCCCGCCATTATCCGCAAAGCCATACGCAAAAACGCCAAACAAATGCTCCCGCCCGTTTTTTTCGTCGGCGTAAAAGGCATCCGCACGCTGGCAAAAAACATCGAAGCCCTGCCCGCCAAACAAAATGAGAAATACCAAAAACTGTTTCTCGGCCATTTGGTGCGGATGCAGGAAGAAATCGGTACCGGTGGCGCAGGTTTCCGCTACATCTACGCCTACTTTCTCGAACAGGCCGCCCATATCTGCAACGAACCCGCATTTCAGACGGCCTCAGAACAAATGACCGCCATCGGCGACCAATGGCGGCAGTTTGCAGCCATGTGCGTGAAACAGTGCAAAAAACCGTCTGAAAACGGCTGCCGCAACATTGCCGAATTTCTGCGCAACATTGCGGATAATGAAGAAGCATTGTGGCGCGGATTATTGAAATAATCAGGATTTATTCGATCCCGTTTAATCTACCGTGGATTATTTTGATATTCAGGCCGTCTGAAAACTAAAAGAAATTAAAAATGCGTTACCTAGCTACTGTCTTATTCTTGTGTTCCGCCTTAACCCATGCCGCGCCGCCGGACGGCTTTGCCTTGGTTCATGATGCCGACGGACACACCAACTTGCGCAAAAGACCCGATTTGAATGCCAAAGTCTTGGCAAAAATTCCTAACGGCACGCCGTTGGAATGTGTGGAAGAACTCAGTGAAACCAGATCGGACTTCTGTTTTGTTCAGCTACAACAGGCAAGCGCCGACGATTCTGGCTTTATCCATCGCAGCCGTCTGATATTTCCCGCCGCCGATAAAAGCTTCGTCCGACTGCGCGAACAATCCGATCGCGACGATACGCTGACTTTGTCCGGTAGCGGACAAAAGGTACACATCGTAGCCCGCCGCATCCATCCAAAACTTAGCGACTTCTCGGGCATCAACAAAGACAAAAATACCGCGCGGCTCTATCAAGGCAAACCTTTCTATGGTACAGACTACGACATTCCCAAAAGCGTGTTCGCGCTTGAACGCATCACGCTAAACGGTCAAGCGGTTCCCGCTGCCGAACTGCAAGGACTGTTCTCGCCCGATTTTGCCACCACTGCACGCGGCAGCAATGTATATCAAGGCTGGGAAGCCTATTATCGCGACAGCAATAAGACGCTTTATCTGTTCGGCAGACAAGGTTCGGACGGTGATCCCTTCGGCGTCTGCTTTATATTTAAGGACGGCAAATTCCAGCGCCGTTATTTATGGGGTGCTGCGATTTAAATATCGCTCGAAAAGGCCGTCTGAAACCATGATTCAAATCCAATCCCTCTCCCACCATTATCCCAAAGCCGAAACTGCCGCGCTGGACAATGTGTCGTTCGATATTGCCGACGGCGAATGTTTGGGGCTGCTCGGCCACAACGGTGCAGGGAAAACAACGCTAATGTCGCTTTTGGCAGGCTTGCAGGAAGTACGGCAGGGCGAAATTTTGTTTGACGGCAAGCCGTTGCGCCTGTTGAGCCGCAGCGAGCGGCAGAAAATCGGTTTGGTGCCGCAGGATTTTGCGTTTTATCCGCAGCTTTCTGTGTGGGACAACCTGCTGTTTTTCGCCTCGCTTTACAAAGTGCGCGACAAAGGCCGTCTGAACGCGCTGTTGGAACAGACCGACCTGACCGCCCACAAAAACAAGACGGCGAAGCATCTTTCGGGCGGGCTTAAACGTCGTCTGAATTTTGCCATCGGCCTGATTAACACGCCGCAACTGGTGTTCCTCGACGAAATCACGGTCGGCATTGACCCGCAGTCGCGCCGCTTTATCCTCGACAGCGTGGCGGGTTTGACGCGGCAGGGGGTAACGGTGGTTTACACCTCGCACTATCTGTCAGAAATCGAGCAGCTTTGCGGCAAAATCGCGCTGCTGCAACACGGCAAGCTGGTGTACCACGGCGGTTTGGACGAGCTTTTAAGCACGCAAACCGGTGTCGTGCGTTTTACCGTCGAACCGCCGCTGCCGCCTCAAACGCTGGCTGCTTTGGGTGCCAAGCAAGTGGACAGCCGCGGCATGATGGAAACCACATACGATGCCGCCGCCGTTTACGCCGCCCTGCAACAAAGCGGCGCGCAAATCCGCTACTTCCAGCAGGGACACGGTTCGCTGGAAACGTTTTACCTTGATTTCCTGCGCAAAGACGAACCGGTAACAGATAAGCAAAATCCACAATGACGACTTCCTCCCTCCTCAAAGAACTCAAACTGCTCTGCCGCGACCTGCACGGTTTGGCCGTGTTGTTTGTGATGCCCATCGCCTTCATGCTGATTATGTCGTTGGCGCTGAGCCGCGACCAAGATCCGCACACCGACAGCCGTATCGCGCTGGTTGGCGCGGCAAACGACAGTATCAATACCGCACTGGCCGCCGCGTTGGAAAAAGAGCAAATTCATGTCACGCTGATGTCGTCTGAAAAACTGACCGACGCGCAAAACGGCCTGCACAACAAGCGTTTCCAACTGGTGCTGTACAACCCGAACGCCGCTTCCGGCAAAATCGCCGACAACAAAGCCTTGCAAATCTATGTACCGCCCGATACCGAGCCTTCGTGGCTGGCGGCGGTCAAAGGCGTTTTGCAGCAGCACTACACCCAAACGCGGCTGGACGCCTATTTCGACAACAACGACGGCATCAAAATCGACAATAAAAAACTGCCCCGTTCCATCCGCAAAGACATCCAGAAAAAAGTCGATGAAAAAAACGACGAGCAATTCGCCGCCGTGCAAACCTTTTTAGATAAAAAAATGCTGGAAGAACACTATCTGAGCGCAGGCAGCGGCAAGGTTGAAAAACCCAACGCCGTACAGCACAGCGTACCCGCATGGCTGATTTTCGGTATGTTTTTCATCATGATACCGCTGTCGAACGTCATGGCGCTGGAACGCCAAACCAACACCATCACCCGCCTGCGCCTCGCCCGCGCCTCCGCGTCCGGCCTGATTGCCGCCAAACTCGTCCCCTATTTCCTGATTAACCAGCTCCAATTTGCCGGAATGCTGCTGCTCGGCCGCTACCTGCTGCCCGAAATCGGCGTGCCCGCCCTCATACTCAACGGCAGCCTTGTTCCCTACGCGCTGCTGTCCGCCGCCGTCAGCGCCGCCGCACTCGGCTACGCGCTTCTAATCAGCGTCTGCGCCAAATCCACCGAACACGCCGTCGTCCTCGGCGGCGGCGGCATCATCCTGATGGCGGCAATCGGCGGCATTATGGTCCCCGCCCACGTCATGCCCGAAACCATGCAGCAACTCACTTGGATTTCCCCGATGGCATGGGGCTTGAAGGCTTTTCAAGAGCTGCTGCTCAACCGCAGCGGACTGGACGGAGTCGGCCGTTATCTGCTTTTATTGTCTGCATTCTCTTTTGCCACACTGAGTGCTGCCGTACTGGTTTATCGTAGGCAGTTGCAGACGCAGGTAAGGTTTTAAACGTTTTCTGCCATAAGTAGAAAACTTATTTCTCAAAACCATTCCTATAAAATAAAACTTCAGGCCGTCTGAAAATATCTTTCAGACGGCCTGATGCTTGATGTGCTATGGATTGTTTCAATAACAAAATACTCAACAAAATCCTAAAATCCAAACGTAAAAAAACCTGCTTTTTTCAAAGCAGGTTTTTATATTTGGTGGGTCGTGAGCGATTCGAACGCTCGACCAACGGATTAAAAGTCCGCTGCTCTACCGACTGAGCTAACGACCCGATAAGCTGTACATTATAGAGACGGGTCACACAGCTGTCAACACTTTTTTAAACTTTTTTATTCGACGACGATTTTCGGGAAGCGGTTGCTGAAGTCTTTGCCTTTATCGGCAATGGCCAGCGCGATTTGGAATGCGGCTTCGGTGTAGATGTCGGCGATGGTTTGGTTGTTTTCAAACAAGGCCGAAGATGTGCCGCTGTCCATGGCTTCGCGTACAGGCAGGCTCAACGGAAGCTGGCCGAGCAACGGTACGTTCAAACGCTCTGCCAGGTTTTTACCGCCTTCTGCGCCAAAGATTGCTTCGGTATGGCCGCAGTTGGAGCAGATATGGACAGACATGTTTTCCAAAACGCCCAAAATCGGGATATTGACTTTGTTGAACATATCCACGGCTTTGCGTGCATCAATCAGGGCGATGTCTTGCGGCGTGGTGACAACAACGGAGCCGGTCACGGGGATTTTTTGCGACAGGGTCAATTGGATATCGCCGGTACCAGGCGGCAGGTCGATGAAGAGATAGTCAACATTGTCCCATTCGCTTTGGAACATCAGCTGTTGCAAGGCTTGGCTGACCATCGGGCCGCGCCAAACGACGGCTTGATCAGTATCGACCAGAAAACCGATGGACATCACTTGAATGCCGCTTTCGGCTTCAACGGGAATCAGTTTTTTGTTTTGTTGGTCGGGTTTGCGGTCTTGTACGCCGAGCATGGTGGGCTGGCTTGGGCCGTACAGGTCGGCATCGAGTACGCCGACGCGCGCGCCCATTCTGGCCATTGCGGTGGCAAGGTTGGCAGTGGTCGTGGATTTGCCGACACCGCCTTTGCCGGATGCAACGGCGATGATGTTTTTCACGCCTTTGATGGTTGCCACGCCGGGTTGGACTTTGTGCGTACCGATTTCGGTATCGATACTTAAGTGGATATGAGTGTCGCCGGTATGTGCCATGACGGCTTCTTGGAGGGCGTTGGCAATGTCTGCGGCAATATGGGCAACTGGGAACGCGAATTTCAGGCCGATATGCAGGCCGTCTGAACGCTCTTCAAGGAGTGTAACGGCTTTTTCGCTGCCCAAAGTGCGTATTGTGGTGGGAATCAACACGGCATCGAGTGCGGTTCGGATGGCTGGAATATTCATAATCTGCCTCTTGAATGTGGGAAATTGTTTGATGTGCGCGATTTGCCTGCCTGACAAATCTGCTGAATTATACCCTTGAACGCCATGTAAGGGATACGCCCGAAAAACTTCAGGCTGCCTGAATCATCAGGCAGCCTGAAAAGCGGGTCAACTGAAACGCGGCCTTATTCGCTCAAGAGCGCAATGTCGGCAACTGCGTTCATTTGTTCTGCCAAGCGGTTCAGCAGGTTCAAACGGTTTTGCTTCACGGCGGCATCTTCGGCCATTACCATCACGCCGTCGAAGAATGCGTCGACTTGCGGCTTGACGGAAGCCAACTCGGACAAAGCAGTTTGGAAATTACCTTCGGCAACGGCGGCGGAGATTTTCGGCTGCAAACCTTGAGCAGCGACGTACAGGGCTTTTTCTTCATCCTGTTGTAGCAGGCTTTCGTTAACCGCGCCCAACTCGGCATCGGCTTTTTTCAGCAGGTTTTGCACGCGTTTGTTGGCTGCGGCCAATGCGGCGGCTTCAGGCAGCTGTTTGAACGCGGTAACGGCTCGCAGTTTAGCCACTACGTCGTCCAAACGGCGCGGCTGTTTCGCCAATACGGCGGCAACGATGTCTTGCGGATAATCGTTTTGCAACAACACGGCCAAACGCGCCTGCATGAAGTCGGTGGTTTCAGACGGCGTTTTCTCGTTGAGCAAACCTTGCGGGAAGCTGTTGAAGGCCGTCTGAATCAGTTCGTTTACGTCCAAACCGTACTGCATCAGCATACGCAAAATACCCAATGCGGCGCGGCGCAGGGCGTATGGGTCTTTGTCGCCGGTCGGAATCAGGCCGATGCCCCAAATGCCGACCAAGGTTTCCAGTTTGTCGGCCAAAGCAACGGCGGTTGCCACTTTGCCGTTCGGCAGGTTGTCGCCGGCAAAGCGCGGTTGGTAGTGTTGCTCGATGGCTTCGGCGATTTCTTCGGTTTCGCCGTCCAAGCGGGCATAGTATTTGCCCATGGTGCCTTGCAATTCTGGGAACTCGCCGACCATTTCGGTCACCAAGTCGGCTTTGGCCAAACGTGCGGCGCGCTCGGCTGCGGCGGCATCCGCGCCCAATGCTTTGGCGATATGGGCGGCGATGCTTTGCAGACGCTCGATACGCTCGGCTTGCGAACCGATTTTGTTGTGGTAAACCACGCTGGACAATTTCGGCAGGCGGCTTTCCAAAGTCGCTTTTTGGTCTTGTTTGTAGAAGAACTCGGCATCAGACAGGCGCGCGCGCAAAACGCGTTCGTTGCCTTGGATGATGTGCGACGGGTCTTCGGTTTGCAGGTTGGACACCAGCAGGAAGCGGTTCATCAGCTTGCCGTTTTGATCGAGCAACGGGAAGTATTTTTGGTTTTGCTGCATGGTCAGAATCAAGCATTCTTGAGGCACAGCGAGGAAGTGTTCTTCAAAACCGGCTTCCAATACCACAGGCCATTCGACCAATGCGGTCACTTCGTCCAATAATGCTTCATCGGCGGCAACGGTCGCGTTCAGACGGCCTGCTTGTTCGTTCAAGGCCGTCTGAATGGCGGCTTTGCGTTCTGCAAACGAAGCGACGACTTTGCCTTGCTCACGCATTTGCAAGGCGTAGCTGTCGGCATTTTCGATGGCGATTTCGCCGCTGGAGAGGAAGCGGTGACCCAATGTTTTGTTGCCGCTTTGCAGACCCAAAACGCTGACGTTTACGATGTCGCCGCCATGTAGCACGATCAGGCTGTGTACAGGGCGCACGAAGGTAAATGTGCTGCTGCCCCAACGCATGACTTTAGGAATCGGCAGTTTTTTCACTGCGGCATTGATGATGTCTTCCAAAAGCTCGCCCAGCGGTTTGCCGGTTTGGACGTACTCGTAGGCGTACACGTCTTGCTTGCCGTCATTGATGATGGTCAGGTCTTCGATTTTCGCACCCGCACCGCGCGCAAAACCTTCCAAAGCCTTAGTCGGCGCACCGTCTTTCATAGCATTCGCCACGGCCGGGCCTTTTTTCACGATTTTTTGGTCGGCTTGAACGGCTTTCACGTTTTTGACTTGAACGGCCAAACGGCGCGGAGAAGCGTAGGCAGTGTATTCGGCTGCGCCGTCAATCAGTTGCGCTTTTTCCAAGCCTTCGGCAACGGAAGCGGCAAAATGGTTGCCCAAATTATTGAGGGCTTTTGGCGGGAGTTCTTCAGTGAGAAGTTCGATTAAAAGGGTTTGGGTTGTCATGTGCTTATCGTTAAATAGGAAATTGGTTTGGCGTCTGAATACGGCATCATGCGGTTTTCAGACGCAAGGTTAATTGAATTGACGGCGATTTTATCATTTTCAGACGGCCTGTGGCTGTCTTTCACAAACAATTTGCCCGATTTTCAAGCACAACGTCCGCCACGGCTTCAATTTGCGGCGCGGATATACTGCAAGCCGCTGATTTCGTCTGATTCGGGAATGTCGCTTCCGGCAAACAGCGCACCGGCCAAACGCACGGCCGCACCGGTAACAGCAGGAGAAATCATAAAACCGTGGCGGAACAGGCCGTTGACTTCAATCAGGCGACGTTCGCGGTTGAAGCGGATTTCGGGGTTGTGGTGGTTTAAAGTTGGGCGCAGGCCGGTGGCCAGTTCCAAAAGGTTTGCCTCGCCAAATGCCGGATGCACGGCGTACAGCGCGGACAAAAGTTCCAAACCGGAACGCACGCTAGCCGGCGCTTGGCTTTCACTTTCAATTTGGGTCGCACCAATCACAAAAATATGGTTTTCCTTCGGCGCGATATACAAAGGATAGCGCGGATGCAGCAGGCGCACGGGGCGGGACAGCTCGATTTCAGGGGCATAAACGCGCGCCACTTCACCGCGAACGCCGCGCAAAACGCTTTCAGACGGCCTGTTCCACGCTGCTTTTGCGCCATAACCGCGGCAGTCGATAACCCAATCGTATTGCGCCGCTAAATCTTCAACTTCGCGTTCGCACGACCAATGACACGCTACATTCATTGATTCCAAAGCATCGGCAAGCGCATTCAATACCTGTCGTCCGTCCAACTGCCCTTCTGTCGGCAGATACAGGCCGTCTGAAAACCGCCCGGCCAGTTGCGGCTCGTTTGCCGCGATTTCATCCGCGTTCCAACGTATGGTTTCATGTTCCGCCACGCCGCCGCGCTTCAAATGACGAGCAAACTCGGCAGAAAGCGGCTTGTCCTGCGTGTGCCAAACAATCAGGCTGCCGTTTTCCTGCATCATCACCGGCGTATTCAGACGGCCGACAATCGCGCGCCAAAGCGCAATACTTTGTTTGCCCAAACGAATGACTTCGGGCGTTGCCTCCACCGCTTCGGCAGAAGGTGCCAGCATGGCCGCGGCAACATAAGCGGCGGCTTGCGCGCCATCGCGTTCGCCTTTCTCAAACAACTCGACCGAAATGCCCTGCTCTGCCAGTTGGAACGCCATCAGACGGCCAGAAAGACCGCCACCGAGTACCGCAACCTTAGACATCAGTTTCTCCTTGTTTTTAATACATAAATGAGTGCATATTTTAGAACTTGTTTGGCTGTATCACAATATCGACAGAAAATGAGAACAGTTTTTGCAGATCATGCTTAAGCTAAATCAGTACTACGTAAACAAAAAATCTTCCTTACATAAAACCTACTATAATGTCATCTTTTGACATATTCACATTCACTCAGCTTCATTGCACCTGTTGATTGGCTTTGATGCACCCATTTGATTTTATAAGGAATAATGATGAAAAGCTTGGGCAGTGCTTTATTTATCCTCGGCATAAAGGTAAGAACATGCAAGAACTAGAACAAGAAAATAGTAAAAAACAGGAAGTAGCAGACAACGTTGCCATGACCAAGTTGCAAGATGTGTTCAATCTTGCACATGACCAAGCTCATCCTGACAAAATCGATTCCGTCATTCGTGCCAATACTCGGGTGTCCGGAACCAATATGTGGGTATTGATATTTGCCATTGCTGTGGCGAGTATCGGTCTGAATGTCAACAGCACGGCGGTAGTGATCGGCGCAATGTTGATTTCGCCGTTGATGGGGCCGATAGTCGGTATGGGTTATGGTTTGGCGGTCGGCGATACTACGCTGATCCGCCAAGCGGCACGCAATATTATTATATTTGTCGTCATCAGCTTGATTACCGCTACGTTGTATTTCCTGTTAACCCCGCTTAAAGAGGCGCAAAGTGAGCTTTTGGCGCGTACTCAGCCGACTCTTTGGGATGTGTTGATTGCCTTCTTCGGCGGTAGTGCGGGCATTGTGGCGCAGACCCGAAAAGAAGGAGGCAATGCCATACCGGGTGTGGCGATTGCGACCGCATTGATGCCGCCACTGTGTACCGCGGGCTACGGACTGGCTCATGGCAACTGGCAATATTTTTTCGGCGCTTTTTATCTGTTTGCCATCAACTGCGTGTTCATCGCTTTTTCGACCTTGTTGTTTTCCAAGCTGCTCAAGCTGCCGCGCAGGGGGTTGGTAACGGAATCCAAACGCCGGTTGCAAAGTATCATTATTACCGCCGTCGTACTGGCTGTGATGATTCCGAGCGGCTATATGGCATCAGGACTGGTGCGTCAGGAGATCTTCAACACCAAAGCCAATTCCGCCATTGCCACCGCACAGCAACAGGAAGGTTTTTTCGTGCTGCGTAAGATTTTGAACCACAGAGAAAATAGGGTCGGTCTGATTGTCAACGGAACGGGCAATGCTGAGAAAATTTCTGCCTTATTGGTGAAGAGCCTTGAAGTGTCAGGTGTGAAAGCGCCGAAGGTCAACGTGGTCTATGCGGGAGGGGACGATGCTAAAATCGAAGAATTGCTGGCAAGCCGAAACAACTCGGCGCAGCAGCAAAATGAGTTGAAAGAGCAACAAGCCTACATAGATACCGTGCTTGCAGGTAAAACTGCCGGTGCTGACGATGCTGCGGTACTCAAGGAATTAAAAGCCCAATATCCGGAAGCGGAAAAAATCGTTGTCGGACGCGGCTTGGTTTGGGAGAAAGCGCAAACGGCACCCACTACACAGGAGCAGCCTGAAAGCAGTCAAAACAAACAGGCAGACATAAGTAACGATATTGTCGTGGTCTCGCTCGAATTTAAGGAGCCTCTGCCTGCCAAAGATCACGAACGCTTACAGGCGTGGTTGAACCAGCGTTATGAAGGTACAGCGGTGCGCTTGTTAGTCAATGCTAAAGTTTTGGACAAATAGCCATTCTCCAAAATATTTGGGGCTAACGTAGATTAGCTCTAAATTCGACACCAATCCCGCAGGATTTTAAACCGTTGAGACGGTATGCCGAAGTTAAACCGAAATTCGCATTCTTTCAAGAACAGCGGAAAAGATTTGCGATCGATTTGGCATTCGGTTTGAATTATATGAACGCGGTACCAAAAGTTTTGGCCTGGATTTACGAATGGGTCGAAGATACCGCCCTATGGATTAAAGCAGGCATTACGGGTAGTGGCGCTTTACTGTGGTTGGCAGGCAACTTCCTTGAAAAACCTGCAGAGGCAGAACAGGAAGAGGAAGAAGAATAAATACCATAAAAGGCCGTCTGAAAAGTTTCAGACGGCCTTTTTATTAGGTTCACCAAACAACGTTTTTTATGCCCGAAAGTATGCCTTAATCGGATAAATGGCTACTTATCCGAACTTTACTTCTGCCCCGAATACTTCCTGCCACAGTTTTCGCACATTGCCGTAGTGGGTCAGCAATTCGTCCGTTACTTCGGTTTTTTTTGCATCGCGCAGTTTGGTGTTGTGTTGCTGCTGGCGGTAGAAGCGGTAGGCGGTGCGGCTTTGTTCGGCAAGGGTTTTGTCGATGAGGCCGCAGTCGGCGGCAATGTTCAACAGAGCGATGTTGCCGTAGTTGTCCAAGAGTTGTGGATACTGGCGGGCATGGGCAAGGATGAGGTATTGGACGATAAATTCGACGTCGACCACGCCGCCGCGTGCGTATTTGACGTTGCTGTCAACCGGCGGGTGGGTGGGGAACATTTTTTCGCGCATCTCGATGATTTCGCCTGCCAAGGCGGTTTGGTCGCGTTCGGCGGTGAGGATTTCGGTGCGGATGCGGTCGAAGGCCGTCTGAATTTCGGGTGTGCCGCAGATGAAACGGGCGCGGGTGAGGGACTGGTGTTCCCATGTCCATGCGTTTTCGCGCTGGTATTTTTCGAAGGCGGCGATGCTGTGGGCGAGGAAGCCGGCGTCGCCGTTGGGGCGCAGGCGCAGGTCGGTTTCGTAGAGGCTGCCTGCGCCGGTGGCGGCGGAAAGCCAGTTGGTCAGGCGGCGGGAGAGGCGGCTGTACACGTCGCCCGCGTCGGGATGGGGATCGTCGTAAAGGTAGACGAGGTCGAGGTCGGAGGCGTAGCCGAGTTCTTTGCCGCCGAGTTTGCCGTAACCGACGATGGCGAATTGCGGTGTGTCTCGGTGTTTTTTGGGCATGTCTGCCCATGCGCACGGCAGGGCGGCAGCGAGGATAGTGTCGGCGAGGGCGGAGAGTTGGTCGGAGAGGGATTCTACCGTCCACAATCCGGCGAGGTCTTGGACGGCGAGGCGGAAGACTTGGGCGTGCTGGAAGCGGCGCAGGGTGTCCATTTGCGCTTCGGTGTCGCCGCCGCAGGCTTTGAGGTCGTCTGAAAGGGCGGCGGCGAGGGCTTGCCAGTCGAACGCGGTATCCAAAAGCTGCGCGCTGATGAGTTCGTCCAGCAGAATCGGATATTTGCTCAGATACGCCGCCACCCATGAGCTTTGGCTCATAATCTCTGCCAGTTGCACCAAGGTTTGCGGATGTTCGTTGAGAAAGGCGAGATAGGCGGAGCGGCGGCTGATGTTTTCGAGGAAGTCAAACAGCCGCATCAGCGTATCGGTCGGGTTGGTTTGCTCTGCCGCCGCCTGTACGAACAGCGGCACAATGGCGTCAAAACGCGGCTGGGCGTGTGCGGAAAGATGGCGGTATTTATGGCCGTGCCGGATTTGGTCGAGCCTTGCGGCGATGGTTTTGGCATCGAACCCGTGTTCTTTCAGACGGCCTTGCCGCTCTTCTTCGTCGGGTTTGTCCTGCCATGCCCATTGCCATTCGCTGTTGTCCTGTGTTTGCTCTTCGGGTTCGCTCAAAATTTCGTTGAACAACTGATTGACTTTGTTTCGATGAACGTTGAGGTCGTCTGAAAAGGCGGCGTAGCTGTCGAACCCCATGCTTTCGGCGAGCAGTTGCTGCTGTTCGGGCGAGGTGGGCAGGGTTTGGGTTTGCTGGTCGTCCCAGTATTGCAGGCGGTGTTCGACATCGCGCAGGAAGCGGTAGGCGGCAAGCAGGGTTTCAACGTTTTCAGACGGCATGATGCCCAGTTCGGCAAGTTTCTTCAGCGTTTCCTGCGTGCCTTTCAATTGCAGCGCACGCATTTGGCCGCCGCGTATCATCTGAAAAATCTGGGCGATAAATTCGACTTCGCGGATGCCGCCCGCGCCGAGTTTGATGTTGTCCGCCATGCCTTTTTTGCTGACTTCGCTGCGGATTTGGCGGTGCAGGTTGCGCATTGCTTCATACGCGCTGTAATCCAGATATTTGCGGAATACGAAAGGGCGCACCAGCGATTTGATGTCGTTCGGATACGGCGTAACTACACGGCCTTTGCACCACGCGTAGCGTTCCCATTCGCGCCCCTGCGTAATCAGGTATTGCTCCAGCGCGGTTTCGCTTAATACCAGCGCGCCCGAATCGCCGTCCGGCCGCAGCCGCATATCGACGCGGAACACTTGCCCGTCGGCGGTAATGTCGTTCAGCAGCGCAATCAGTTTCTGCCCGACTTTGGTGAAAAACTCCTGATTGCCCCGTTCGCGCCTGCCGTCGGTGTCGCCCGATTCGGGATAGACGAAAATCAAATCGATGTCGGAAGACACGTTCAACTCATAGCCGCCCGCCTTGCCCATCGCCACCACGCTCAAATGCTGCGACGATTTGGTATAACGCCCGATCGGCGTGCCGTACATGTCCCGATAATAGGCGTAGGCAAAATCCAGCGCGGTATTGACGGCAAAATCGGCAAACAGCGTAATCGTGCGGGTAACTTCGTTCAAATCGCTGATGCGGTTTATATCGCGCACGATAATCTGCGACACCACATAACGGCGCAACTCGCGCAGCTGCCGCGCCAATTCTTCCTCGTTTTCTTCCGCGCGGATAGTGTCCCAGTCGGCAAAGGCTTGGAAATCCGCTTCGGTCAACACCTTGTCCAGCATGGGCAGGAAAATTTCGGGCTTGAGTTTACCGGAATCAAGGTTGCGGGCGAGAAAAAGGGAATAACGGCGGGCAGTATCGAGGCGGTTCATAATCTTTGCCTGAATAAACAGAAAAGACCATCATAGCAAGGTTTCAGGCCGTCTGAAACCCACGCTTTCCCCTATCCGTGCAATCGGCTAAAATACCAACCTTTACAACCCCCACATAAGGAAACCGCCATGACCCGTATGGTTCACTGCGTCAAACTCGGCAAAGAAGCCGAAGGCATGAAATTTCCGCCGCTGCCCAACGAACTGGGCAAACGCATTTTTGAAAACGTTTCCCAAGAAGCATGGATGGCTTGGACCCGTCACCAAACCATGCTGATCAACGAAAACCGCTTAAGTCTTGCCGATCCGCGCGCACGCGAATACCTCGCTCAGCAGATGGAACAATACTTCTTCGGCGACGGCGCAGATGCCGTACAAGGCTATGTTCCGCAAGAGCCTACTAAATAAGCATTAAACACCAAGGCCGTCTGAAACCCGATTTTCAGACGGCCTTTAAAATTCCCGATTGCCCCGCATATTAGGCAAATAGAACAGATAAATCATACAACCCCATGATTCTCTGTTAAAATCCAAATTTCATTCATTTTCAATCCACATTGGAGCAAACGCCATGCAAAACGACGTTTACGACTATACCTCGCAAGGCTCGGTTGCCAAAAATACTGTCCTGCAAAAAACCTACCGCCTGCTCGGCCTGTCTTTCATTCCTGCCGTTGCCGGCGCGTTCTTTTCCGCCAAAACAGGCTTTAACATTTTCGCCATGTTCGGTTCATACTATGTTGCCCTGGCCGCCTTCTTCGGCTTCTTCTACGGCATGACCTTCCTGATCGAGAAAAACCGTTACAGCAACGTCGGCGTAGCCCTGTTGATGATCTTCACTTTCGGCATGGGCCTTGCCATCAGCCCTATGTTGCAATACGCCTTAGCGATTAACAACGGCGCGCAAATCGTCGGTACGGCCGCCGCCATGACCGCCGGTGTATTCTTCACCATGTCCGCTATGGCACGCCGCACCACAATGAACATGAACAAACTCGGCAGCTTCCTCGGTGCCGGTGCGATCGTACTCATGATTGCCGTTGTGGCCAACATCTTCCTCAACATCCCTGCCCTGAGCCTGACCATCGCGGCCGGCTTCGTTGTCTTCAGTTCCCTGATGATTATGTGGCAGGTGCGTACCGTTATCGACGGCGGTGAAGACAGCCACATCAGCGCGGCGCTGACCATCTTCATCTCCATCTACAACATTTTCAGCAGCCTCTTGAGAATCCTCATCTCTATTAGCGGTGACGACTGATAAAGCCGCAAAGGCCGTCTGAAATTTCAGACGGCCTTTTTGATTTTTGACATCACCGGCAAACTCCCCTATCCTGAACGCCACACAAACCCCATTCCCAACACAAAATGACCACGACCACTCTGCGCCGTGCCGTGTACGCAGGCAGCTTCGACCCTCCCACCCTCGGCCACCTATGGATGATACAGGAAGCCCAATCCCTCTTTGACGAACTCATCGTCGCCATCGGCACCAATCCCGAAAAGCGCAACACCTACACCATAGAAGAACGCCGCGCCATGCTCGATGCTATTACCCACCCGTTCCCCAACGTCCGCATCAGCGTGTTTGAAAACCGCTTTTTGGTCGATTACGCCCGCGAAGCCAACGCCAATTTCATCGTCCGCGGCATCCGTTCCTCCGCCGACTACGAATACGAACGCTCGATGCGCTACATCAACAGCGACATCGCCCCCGAAATCTCCACCGTCTTCCTGATGCCGCCGCGCGAAATAGCCGAAGTGTCCTCCACCATGGTCAAAGGCTTGGTCGGCCCACAAGGCTGGCGCGACATGATAGGCCGCTACCTCCCCGACCCCGTCTATCAAAAAATCCTGCAAGACCACGAAACAAACACATAAAACAAAGGCCGTCTGAACATTTCAGACGGCCTTCCAATTTCCATTGATTATTTACGGGCGGACATCAACACCTGCAGGTTTTGATTCAACGTTTCCATGTCCAACCAACCGGCGGCAATAAACAGCATCAAAATCACCGTACCCACACACAGCACGCTGATACCATACAACAGATAACCCACCAAAACACGGCCTACCGTTGCATTTCCCATCCACATCAAACCGCGCACCTGCACCACAAAAACCCAAGCCTGCCACAGCAGCGCAAACGCAGCCAACGCCGGCACATACAACACCAGCAACAGCGGCAGCAGCAAAGCCTCAGACACCAAAATAAAGCCCCACAAAGGCAGCTGGGGCGCACCGTAATAATGCAGCACCTTGCGCATCGAGCGGCTCAACACCAACCATTTCACAATCACCAAAATCACCGACAGGCACACTGCCGCCGCGCCACTGCCAAACAAAGGCGACATGCTGGCCGCGTTTACCACGCCCAACAGCAGCAACACCGCCGCCATCACCAAAGGCGAATACAAATACGTCTCCGGCGAACGATAGCGCAAACGCAAAACATCCCACATATCACGAACAAACACATACAGCATGGCATAAATCCAAAGCAAAAAAGCCGATTGTATCTTAGGCCGTCTGAAAATCAAACCGGCAAACCTAAAAACCGCCAATTAAAACGAAAAATAATTTAATACAAAACAAAATCTTAATTTACCGCCTCAAAAATAAAGCCTACAAATGCTTGCACAAGGCAACGAAATTTGGTTTAATTCACATCTCGCAACGAAACACGCGAAGGCCAGATAGCTCAGTTGGTAGAGCAACGGATTGAAAATCCGTGTGTCGGCGGTTCGATTCCGCCTCTGGCCACCACTAACCGCCTTGAAGCGGTTATTTTTTTATCTATACGATTTGAACGTATGCTTTAAGCGCAAATCCCGTTCCAGACCATGCGTCCCGATTTCCACACAAGGCCGTCTGAAAATTTTCAGACGGCCGTTGTTTATGTTGGCATGGCATAAAAATCCGCTTTACCGCCCCATTCCGACAGAATACGGCACTTCCATCCAAACCGGCTGAAACCTTCGCAAACATACTGAATGACACCTTTGCAAAATCCCCCCAAAAATCCCCTAAATTCCCACCAAGACATTTAG
>NZ_KV810296.1:0-2326 GCF_001812735.1 Neisseria sp. HMSC069H12 | reverse complement strand
CCGCTGTCAGACAGCGGCTACAAACAGCCCGATGGTGCAGACGAATCCGCCCGTCCACATTGCCGAACGCAGGCTCGGTTTGTCTTTCAGATAGCTGAAAATATAAGCGATGCGGAAGGCGATAAACGATACTGCCAAAAGGTTAATGGTCGCTTGTGCGGCATTGCCTGTGGCGTGTGCCACCAAAACGGCGGCGGCAAACGGGGCAAATACTTCAAAACCGTTTTGCTGCGCGGCATTGGCGCGCGCCGACAAGCCTTGCGTGCGGGCGAGGAAATCGCGCGGATTTCGGTTATCCGAGCTTGGCGTTTTCCTGCTTGGACAGCTCCGCTAGCGAGAAAATGAACAGTATCGCGGCTACGATGTACGCCGCCGTAACGAGTCCTGAATACATGGTGATTCTCCAATTATTTGTGAAAGTAACTGATTGTGAAACAGGTATTAAGGCCGCCTGAAAACCGTTTTTCAGATGGCCTCTTCAAGCTGCATTAGTCAGGGCAATGTTTGCTTCAGACAGAACGGGAGAAGCCTCGTTGTTGTTCTTGTTGAATATTTTGGTTTTCTTGAGCAACAAACTGCTGTTGCCGCTCTTCTTCTGAAGCCTGCTGGACTCTTTCGTTGAAGCTGGCAACTTTGTCAGGATTATCAGCCAAAAGTTTTTTTGCATACGAACCGTCGGTATCATTCAATAGTCCTTGCAGCATAGCCATAGTTTCTTCGTATTTGGATTGGGGTTTCTCTTGAGAAGAATTTAAGGGTTTATGTTGTTGTTCCCAATTTTGACGGATACGTTTCAATTCTTCTTCAGGGATTAACAAAGAATTTTCTCCAGGCGTAAGGGCCATTCCCAAATCAGGGTCTTTTAAATTCATGCCCCTTAACAAGGTAGAAGCAACCGAATTGCTGTTCGGTCCCAAGCCCAATATAGGGTATGAGGGATTGCGTCTGTTAATTTCCTGGCCTATTTCATACCCTAAATTGAATTTATGCATGACTTCTTCGTAGCTTCCCTCGAAAACTATTTCTTGGTTTTGAGAGGGATGATAAAACCTCATTTTAGCTTCTTGTTCATTGTAGACACGTAATCTGTCAGAAGGTAAATAACCTATTGGTTTAATTTCTCCGTCTTGTGAAGTTGCTAGCCCGTTTAATTCGTGTATCGGACGGTTATTCGGGTCCAATACGACAATAAAATTATGTCCTGCCATGCCACCAATTAGCGGAAGTTGTGATTTAACGATTTTATAGTTTCCGGTATCTGCCATTTTCAATTTCCTTTTTCAGTATCTTCTACGATTTGTTTTTCAACGTTCAAAGAATCCACCCCCTTTTTAGGAGAGACAATGATGCGGTAAATATGTTTTGCACGACCGCTTCCGGAATGCCCTCCTGTAACTCTTGACCGAATATACCCGTTATATTCGCAAAACTCTTTTCCTGCCACACAAGTCATACCCATATTTGAAACTACATTTTGGATATTTTCAGGGCTATTGTCGCCGTTTAAATGGGACGAAACCATTTTTCCCAACTCTTCTTTCTCCGGTTTATTGGGAAATATTTTAGTAATATATTCTTTGATTTCTCCTTTAGGCAGGTGATCATAATTGACAGACATCCTTGGAAAGCCCAAATCACAAGCAGTTAGAAAGAATGATGAAATCAAGATAATGATGGAAGACTTTTTCATACTAATTTCCTTTGTATTTCATAGCAGGGCAGGTCGGGTTGGTAAGCTCAACTCTGCCCGACTTTCAGACGGCCGTTGCCCCAAGCGACATTATCCGCCGCCGAATTGTGCCAAAAATTCTTCTTCGGTCAGCTTGGGCGTGTCGTTTGCCAGTTCGTAATACGGGGCTTTGGCGTCGATGTAAATCTGCTCTTCCAATTTGAAATCGGCGTTGTCGGCAAACAGTCCGGCGAAGACGAAATAGCTGTCGTTCGGCAGGAAGTGGTAGAACAGGTGTGTACCGCAGTTTTTGCAGAACGCACGTTCCGCCCATTCGGACGAATGGTAGCGGGCGATGTTCTCCCCGCCGTCGATTTTCAGCGGTTTGGCGGCAATCAGCGAAAACGTCGCGCCGCTGCCCCAAGTGCGGCACATCCGGCAATGACAGGCGTGGACGTGTTTGTCGTGTTCCACTTCTAAAAGATACGTCGCCGCACAGGCATTTTGCTTTCATGGTCGAACTCCTTATATTTGAAAGCTGACTTCTAGGTCGTCTGAAACGGTGTTACCAAAACTTACGTCGCTCGTTTTGGCGAAATTCGCTGCGCTCATTTTCATGACGACCCCGCTGTCAGACAGCGGCTACAAACAGCCCGA
>NZ_KV810295.1:29384-36202 GCF_001812735.1 Neisseria sp. HMSC069H12 | reverse complement strand
GGGATCGGAGAGGCTGTGCCATTGTCCGAGCAAGACGGCTTTGAACATGGACAACAGGGGATAGGCGGGACGGCCACGGTGGTCTCTAAGGTAACGGGTTCTTTGACGATTCAGGTATTGTTCGATCGGCTGCCAATCAATCACTTGATCCAACTTCAATAGTGGGAAGCGGTCGATGTGTTTGGCAATCATGGCTTGTGCGGTTTGTTGGAAGAAGGTGCTCATGAGAAATCCCCTAAATGTCTTGGTGGGAATTTAGGGGATTTGGGGGGATTTTGCAAAGGTGTCAGGCCGTCTGAAAGGTATTTTCAGACGGCCTTTGGTTTTAAAACGTTTTCATTTATCGGATTAAAGCTAGATAAACCAATTTGAGCGGGTCGATTATTTAAAGCGTCTTTTTATCCAACTCGGCAATAATCAGCAAGCCGCTGTCAAAGCGTCGGCTGTCGGCCAGTTTCAGACGGCCTTGATGGCGTTTGACAATGGTGTTTGCGATGGACAGCCCCAGGCCGGTGCCTTGTTGTTCGGTGCCGAGAATGCGGTAGAAGGGGTCGATAACGCGTTGGCGCTCGCTTGGGGGAATACCGGGGCCGTCGTCTTCCACCCAGATGTTGAGGTATTCGGCGGTTTCGTCAAAGCCCAAATCTATGCGGCCGCCTTTGGGGGTGTAGCGGATGGCGTTGTCGGTAAAGGTTTTGATAAGGGTGTAGATTTCGGTGTCGTCGGCGTGGATTTGGCAGTCGTTTTCAACGGCGACGCCGATGTCTTGACCTTTGGCCAGCGCCAGCGGCATGAGTTCCTGCAAGACGCGGCGGAACTGGTTTTGCAGGCTGATCAGGGTTTTGGGGCGTTGGGTTTCGGGTGCTTGGGCGCGTGCGAGGGAAAGGAGTTGCTCGAGCAGGTGGCGGTTGCGCTGTATGCTTTGTTGCAACAGGGCGGACTGCTCGCGCGCTTCGGCGGACAGCTGCATATTGTTGAGCCGTTCTGCCTGAAGGGAAAGGGCGGTCATGGGGCTGCGCAATTCGTGTGCGGCATCGGCGATAAAGCGTTGCTGTTGGCGGACGTTTTCGTCGGTACGTTGCAACAGGTTGTTGATGGCGACGACAAAGCCTTGGATCTCGCTGGGAATGTCTTGCGTGTCTATCGGCGAGAGGTCGTTGATTTGGCGCTGTTCCAAATCGTTGGACAGGGTTTTGACGGAACGCATGGCTCGATGGGTAATCCAGACGGTAAGCAGGATAATCAGGGGTAGGGCGAGGAGCATGGGGAGGATGCTCTGCATAGCGGCCATTTCGGCCAGCTCTTCGCGGTAGTCGCTTTCCTGCATGACGGCGATGCGGCCTTGTTTGGTGTTGCGGGTATAAACGCGGTAGTAATCGTCGTCGTCATCGGCCTGAATGGTGTGCAGGCCGTCTGAAATCTGCTCAGGCAGGCTGACAATGGGGTTGGGCGTATTGGGAAATTGAACGGAAATCTTGTTGTCGTTGTCGAGCGAGTGCTTCTCGTCATCGGCATCGCTCGGGTCGAGATAGTTCGCGACTTGGCGCAACAGGTCGTCTTGAACCTCTTGGGTCTCGTGATAAGTATCGTAATATGAAAATATGCCTGCGAGAATGGAGAGGGGCAGGAGCATGCAGATCAGGGCGAGGCTGATCTTAACTTGCAGGGATTGTTTGATGGTGTGGATAAGGCGTTGCATGGTTTGTGTGTTGGTGTTGTTGTGGTTTTTCAGACGGCCTGGTTGTTTTGTGCAACCAGCCAGCCGACCCCGCGGACGTTTTGAATCGCTTCTTTGCCGAGTTTTTTGCGTAAGGCGTGAATTAGGAAGTCAACGGCGTTGCTTTCAACTTCTTCACCCCAGCCGTAGATTTTGTCTTCCAAATCGCTGCGCGACAGAATCACGCCCGGACGCAGTAGCAGGGCTTGGAGGACGGCAAATTCTTTGTTGCTGAGCATGATGGCCTGTTCCTGCCCGACCACTTCCGCCTGATGGGTGGAAGGGTTGAGCGTGATGATGCCGTTGCTCAGCAGCGTTTGCGTCTGCCCACCGTGTCGGCGCAATACGGCGCGCATACGGGCTTGCAGTTCCGCCATGTCGAAGGGTTTGACGATGTAGTCGTCTGCGCCGCCGTCTAGGCCGGTGAGGCGGCTGTGCAAATCATCGCGCGCGGTCACGATTAAGATAGGGACGGTACAGCCGCCGCTGCGGATTTGCGTCAATACGTCCAAACCGTCTTTGCCGGGCAAACTCAAATCCAAGAGCAGCAAATCGTATGCCTGCGCCGCCACTGCTGCGGCAACTTCCGAACCGCGGCTGACCCAATCGACAGCGTAGCCGGTGTCTTTCAGGTTGGCACTGACGGCTTGAGCAATCATGGCATCGTCTTCAACCAATAATACGCGCATGGAAGTTCTCCGGAGGATGGGTGGACAGTGATTATAACCGCACTCAATTAGTAAAAATTTAGGAAGGGTTGAAAAACTGATTTTTTGCAAAAGATGAGGCCGTCTGAAATTCGTTTTTCAGACGGCCTGTATGCTTCAATCGCGATTATTTAGGGTTTTTCTCAATCAAGGCAACCAATTGGTCGATATAGCCTTGAACAAAGCCGCGCGCGGATTCGATGAGCTGGCCGTTGTCGTCAAACAGGGTAGGCGAGTTGCCGAGGAACACTTCCGGCTGGCCGGTCAGCGGCATATCGAAATATGAGAGGGCAAGGCGCAGATTTTTTTGCGCGCTATAACCGCCCATTTTGCCGACGGAATGGCTGATGATGCCGGCAGGTGTTTTTTTCCAGGCAACATCGGCATTGGGTTTGGAACCGATGTCGATGGCGTTTTTCAGGCAGGCGGGGACGGTACGGTTGTTTTCGGAAGTCACGAACAATACGCCGGCAGAGGCTTTGATGGTTTCACGGAACTCGGTATAGCTGGATGGAGTGGGGAAGTCGGTAACGGCAGGATCGTCGTAGTCGAAGTTGTATAAAGGCAAATGGCCGATTTCGACGATTTGCGCTTCGTAGCCTTCGGGGAACATGGAAATGACGTTTTGTGCGACTTTTCGTGCGAACGAGCCTTTACGCAGGCTGCCGACCAAGATGCTGACTTTCTTTGACATGTTTTTCTCCTGTTTGATAATAAAAATGAAAACGATTCTAAATTTTAGTATTGTCTGGAGAAGCGGTCAAGGTTTCAGACGGCCTGTCAAAACGGTTTATGCTAAAATAACGGTTTCGCTGATATTTCAAATTATTATGCACGCTTCTGATTCGCAAGAGGGCGAAACGGCACACGAATACTACGCCGACAATCCCGACTTTCCTGCTAAAACCATTGTCGCCACCTTATTCATCGGCGCATTTTTCGGCTATCTCAACGACACGCTGCTGAATGTCGCACTCACGCCGATTATGAAAGATTTCGGGGTCGATAAGACCACGGTTCAATGGTTGACGACGGGCTTTTTGCTGGTTATGGGGCATTTACGCCGATTACGGCAGGCGTGATTCAATGGTTTGAAACGCGCAAAATGGTGCTGTTTACGCAGGCAACGTTTTTAGCAGGATCGCTGATTTGCGCGTTTGCACCTACTTTCGGAATTTTGGTTGTGGGGCGTATGGTGCAGGCGGTGTCTGCCGCGTTTTTTGTCCCGCTTCTGTTTAACGGCGTATTGTCGATTTTCCCGCCCAATAAGCGCGGAACGGCGATGGGTGTGATTACCATGATGTTTACCGCCGCGCCTGCAATGGGGCCGACGCTGTCGGGCATCATCATCGACCATACGCATTGGCGCGTGCTGTTCGGTTTTACCGCGCCGTTTATGTTGGCGGCGATGGTGCTGGTAGGCAAATATTTGACGGTCAATTTGAGTAACATCAGCCGTCCGAAAATCGATATGTTGTCGGCTGTGTTGTCGATTGCAGGCTTCGGCGGGCTGGTTTATGCGAGCAGTAATTTTGCCCATATGCCGTTGGTGGAATTTATCCTGCTCTTTGCAGCTTCCGTTGTGCTGGTGGGTTGGTTTGCGCACCGTCAGTTCCGTTTGGCCACGCCGTTGTTGAACCTTCGTGCGTTTGAATACAAACAGTTCAGATATTGCGTTGTGATTTTGGCCGGTGCGATATTCCTGTTCTTGGGCTTGGAATTGATGGTGCCGATGTACACGCAGCAAGTGCTGATGCTGACCGGTACGGCAACCGGCCTGATCCTGCTGCCTGCCAGTATTGCCCAAGCGGTTGCCGCGCCGTTGTTCGGCAAATTGTTGGACAAAAAGGGCGGACGTTTTGTCGTTTTGCCGGCAACAGTGATGCTGGTGGTGTCGCTGGCGGTATTGTGGCTGTTTTTGCGGATTGATACGCAAATGGTGATGTTGACGGCGATGTTTACGCTGTTGGCGCTTTCCGTATCTGCTTGTGTAACCGGTGAAACCCATGGTCTGAACGCGTTGCCGAAAACACTTAATCCGCACGGTGCGGCTATTCTGACTACCATCAACCCGATTGCCGGTGCCATCGGTGCGGCGTTTTTTGTCGGTGCGACCAATATCGGTGAGAAACTTTCCAGCGCAGATATGCCGCAACAGGCAATTTTGGATGGTATTCATTTGGCGATGGGTTGCGCTTTGGTTGTCGGTGTTGTGGTCGTCATGTTTGCTTTGCGTTTGAAAGCGCATCAGAAATAAATAAAAGGCCGTCTGAAATGTGCAGACGGCCTAAGTACCTCGTAAGAATTTATAAGATTTTGTAACGTAATGAAGTTAAAAAATATTTTATCAATCAGCCTGATGATGGCGGTTTGTCCGTCATGGGCTTTGGATTTCGGGCGTATTCCTGAAAATGAGATTTCCGTTTATGTGCAGGAATTGGACAGCGGCAAAGTGATTGCCGAACACCGTGCCGATGAATTGCGCAATCCTGCTTCGACGATGAAGCTGGTAACGGCGTTTACCGCGTTTCGTATGCTGGGCGGCGATTATCGTTGGAAAACTGAGTTTAAAACCAACGGCCCAATCAAAGGCGATACGTTGAAAGGCAACGTGTATTGGGTGGGGAGCGGCGATCCTGTGTTTGACCAACATGATTTGGTGCAAATGCAGCAACAGATGCGCGATAAGGGCATACGCCATATTGACGGACATCTGATACTCGACCGCAGCCTGTGGGGCGATGTGAAGAATCCGGATGATTTTGCTTCCGATTCTGCCGAAAGTTTTATGACTCCACCCGATCCCAATATGTTGGCGTATAAAACCGTTGAACTCCGTGCTGAAAAAGGGGAAGACGGAAACTTGGTCATCCGTACCAATCCGCCGCTGCCGAATCTGAATATTCAAAACAAATTGACGCTTGAGAATAAAGCAGGGAAGTGCAGTGTTTTAAAAAACCACATGAAGACTTCCTATAAAAACAATACGCTGACCGTGTCGGGTAAGCTGCCGGAAAGCTGCTTGGGCAAAGAGCTGTATCTGAATATGTATAGCATGAAAGAATTTGTCGGCAAAAGTTTTGTCAACCAATGGCGCCAACAAGACGGCACGATTTCAGACGGCCTGACGACAGGTGCTGCGCCTCATGATGCGCATGTGTTGGCAAGCCATCAATCCAAACCGCTTACCGATATCCTCACCGATATGAACAAGCATTCCAATAATCTGATTGCCCGTTCGGTTTTCCTTAAATTTGCCGGACATATATCTGATTACAAGCAGGCGCAGGCCAAGGCCGCGTCTATCGTAAAAAGTGAGCTGGCGGTTGCCGGTATCAATACGGAAGGGCTGGTGCTGGAAAACGGCTCAGGTCTGTCTCGCGTCGAACGGCTCAATGCGCGCATGATGGCGCAAATGTTGGAAAAAGCCTACTTCAGCCCGTTTAAAAACGAGTTTATCAGTACGCTGCCGATTGCCGGTAAAGACGGCACGCTTAAAACACGCTTGAAACAGCCCGGTGAAAACCTGCGCCTCAAAACCGGTACGCTTAAAGATGTCCGCGCGCTGGCAGGGTATTGGTTGGGCGAAAAGCCGTTGCTGGTTGTCGTGATTATCAACAGCCAAAAATCAACCGATTATTTACGCGACTTGGATAAGCTGGTGTCTAAAATTGTTCAGCCAGGTGGCGAACATTGGATTGATGCTAAGGCCTCCTGCATGATTAGGTATCAGGCTTGATAAGCTAAAAAAGGCCGTCTGAAAATGTATTGACGTTTTCAGACGGCCTTTGTGTAAGAAGAGGAGGCAAGTATTTATGTTTATTTTGAAAGATGATTTAGGGATTTGATGAATAAGCGTTTGGTGTGAATCAGCTTGAGGCGGATGGTCTTTCAGGATTCAAACCATATGTCTGCTTTATTGTGTTGTCCTGTTTATACTATCTAAAAAGCTCGATTTTTTATAAAAAGGCATAGGATACAGACGAAAAAAATACCGGTAAAAACCGGTATTTTTATTTTTAACTTGATGGCGCGGCGGACGGGGCTCGAACCCGCGACCCCCGGCGTGACAGGCCGGTACTCTAACCAACTGAGCTACCACCGCGCATCCACTGTCAAAGACAATGAAAAAGAAACTTGGTGGGTGATGACGGAGTCGAACCGCCGACATTCTGCTTGTAAGGCAGACGCTCTACCAACTGAGCTAATCACCCGAAAAAGGGAGATACTGAAGAGTCAGTATTTTTAAATAATGGCGCGGCGGACGGGGCTCGAACCCGCGACCCCCGGCGTGACAGGCCGGTACTCTAACCAACTGAGCTACCACCGCGCATCCATTGTCAGGGACAATGAAAAGGAAAGTGGTGGGTGATGACGGAGTCGAACCGCCGACA
>NZ_KV810295.1:0-29284 GCF_001812735.1 Neisseria sp. HMSC069H12 | reverse complement strand
GGCAGACGCTCTACCAACTGAGCTAATCACCCATGCGCAAAATTGCGAAGACGCTATTAAACCAAAAAATCCTGATACGCGCAAGATTTATTTGCCGATAATTAGATATCTCCCTGCAAGCACCAGTTTTCAAAGGAAATAATTTCTTCCTGTTTGCCTGCGACAACCAAAATGTCGCCGGTTTCTAGAACGAAATCAGGGTCAAGGTCCTGGATTTTTCCGGTATTGCGGCGGATAAACAATAGTTTCAGATAATGCGCTGCCAATGGCAATTCACGGATGGTTTTGCCGATGGCGTGTGCTTCGCCTTGCAATGGGAAGGCATGGCGGCAGACGGCCTTGCTGTCTTCGTCGGAGAAGCTGTCATCATCACTGCCGACAAACAAGTCCTGCAAAGATGCATAGCGGCTGTGACGGATATGGGTTATGGTTTGATAAACATGGTTGTAGGAGAGGCCGTGGCCCAACATGGCATAGCTTGCCAGCACCAGGCTGGTTTCTTTGGTATCGGAGACGGTTTCTTCCGCACCCATTTCGGTAAAGGTTTTGACGTAATCATCATTGGTGGCGCGAACATAAACCGGCATACTCGGATGCATGGACATGATGTTGCCGAGAACATGTTGGGTCTCGTGCATATTGTTCAGCGTGATGACCACCATTTTGGCGCGTCCCAAGCCGGCGGCTTCCAAGACTTCGCGGCGTTTGGCATCGCCAAAGGAAACCGGTTCGCCTGCGTTGCGTGCCACTTGTACGCGGGCAATGTCCAAGTCAAGGGCAAAGTAGGGGATGCCTTCTTGCGCCAATACACGGGCAACCGATTGACCGCCGCGTCCGAAACCGATAATCAGGACGTGTTCGGATTTGCTCATGGTTTCCACCAACATAGAGTGTAAGTCCAAGGCTTTCATGTCCCAGTCGGATTTAACGAAGCGACTGACGATGGCATCGCTGCTGCCTAAAATGAATGGTGCGGCAATCATGGAGAGCAAGACGGCTGCAGTGGCCGCTTGTTCCAATTCAGGTGAAACCATATTGATTTTGCTGGAAATGGCCAGCATCACGAAGCCGAACTCGCCGCCTTGCGCCAAATAAAGCGCACTCTTGAGGCTGTCGCCCACAGGGTTTTTCATGCGCAAAGCGATGATGAAGACGACCAGTGCTTTCAAGACCAACAGGATTGCCAACAAAATCAGGATTTGCTGCCAGTTGCCGATCAGCGCCTGAATATCGAGCTTCATACCGACGGTAATGAAGAAGAAGCCCAGCAGGATGTCGCGGAATGGACGGATGTCGTCTTCCACCTGAATACGGTATTCGGTTTCGGAAAGCAGCATACCGGCGACGAATGCGCCCAATGCCATAGACAGGCCTTCAAGCTCTGTCAGATAGGCCACGCCCAAAGTAACCAGCAAAACGTTGATCATGAAGAGTTCGGACGATTTGCGTTTGGCAACCAGTCTGAACCAGCGCGACATCACACGGCTGCCGATAACGAACAAAATGCCCAAAGTCAGCAACATTTTCAAACCGGCCAAGCCCAGCTCTACCCACAAGTTGCCTTCGCTACCGCCAGCAAGTGCCGGAATCAGAATCATCAGCGGTACAACGGCAATATCTTGCATCAGCAAAACACCCATGGCCATTTGACCATGCGGCTGACCCAGCTCGGTTTTCTCCGACAGAATGCGGCTGACGATGGCGGTGGACGACATAGTCAGTGCGCCCGCAGTGGCAAACGCCCAGTTAAACGGCGTGCCCATTGCCATCAAAATGCCCATAATCGAGAGCATGGTAATGATGACTTGCAAACCGCCCAAGCCGAATACGAGGCGGCGCATGGCTTTGAGTTTGGGCAGGGAGAATTCGAGACCGATGCTGAACATCAAGAACACAATGCCGATTTCGCCCAAATAGTCGGTAGCGTGGCTTTGCGGAATCAGTTTGAACATACCCGGACCGGCAATAAAACCGACCAAAAGATAACCGAGCATGGAAGGAATGTTGAATTTGCGACAGCAGATAACCGTAATGACGGAAACCAACAGGACAATGACAATGGGACCGAGGGAGAATTCGTGCATAGAGTGGGCGGCCTTTCGTTAAAAGTAGCTATTGTTATATAGGCCGTCTGAAACACGTCGAAAACCGACAGCAAACCCAAATAAAAACGCACAGAATGAACTTCATTTCTGCAATTTGATTTCCCGTATTATGCTTATTTGGACTTACTGTTTCGAACGTTATCTAACGGATTATTAAGATTATATCAAGATAGAATGTAAAGTAGTGTTTTGATTGACAAAAAGGGCCGTCTGAAATATTCAGACGGCCTTTAAATAAACAAACGGGTTAAGGCATCAACATGCCGCCGTTGACATGAAGTGTCTGACCGGTAATGTATTTTGCCTGATCAGAAGCCAAGAACAAGACTGCATCGGCAATATCTTGCGCTTCACCGAATTTGCCCAAAGAAGTTTGCGCTTCAAAGGTTTTGCGGGTTTCTTCCGGCAGGGCGCGGGTCATATCGGTGTCGATAAAGCCGGGGGCAACGCAGTTGACGGTAATGCCGCGGCTGCCGACTTCACGCGCCATAGATTTGGAGAAGCCGATTAAGCCTGCTTTTGCGGCCGCATAGTTGGTTTGACCGGCATTGCCCATCACGCCGACAACGGATGTGATGTTAATGATGCGGCCGGCACGCTGTTTCATCATGCCGCGCAATACCGCTTTGGAGGCGCGGAACACAGATTTGAGGTTAACCTGCATGATGTCGTCCCACTCTTCCTCTTTCATGCGCATCAGGAGGTTGTCGCGGGTAATGCCGGCGTTGTTGACCAAAATATCCAGTTTGCCGAATTCTTTCTCTATGTCGACAATCAGGTTTTCGATGGTTTCAGGTTCGGCAGAATTCAATGTACGGCCTTCGCCGCCCCATTGTGCCAAGCGCTCGCTAATTGCAGCCGCACCGCTCTCACTGGTAGCCGTGCCGATAACTTTTGCACCGGCCGCCGCCAAAGTATCGGCAATCGCCGCACCAATACCGCGCGATGCGCCGGTCACCAAAGCGATTTTACCGCTCAAATCTTGTGTACTCATGTTTTATTCCTTAATTGCGATTGGAAAAATGGTTTCAGACGGCCTTATTTACCTAGGGAGGGTGCTTGATACCGTCGTTTGTTGATTCTTCGTAATAAATATTCTTTGTAGTATGCCCATGCTTGCTTTTTTTGTCCTTGTTTCCAAAGTCGTTTGGCTGCTTGTCTAAATTTCCTTTTAGGATTTGGAAAGGGCAACCAAGTTGATAGAGGTTGTTCTAGATATCCGTTATTCCATGGGGAATTCTTAAAATATTGATCATATGCGGGGTGGAAGCCTAATTGATGCCACGGTTTGATATGACCAACAAAATGGACTAAGCGGATATTGTTGGGATTATCGATCAATTCACTGTATTTTTGATGCCAATGTATCCAGTTAAAGTTTTCTGAAAGCCAGTGCACATGACCTATACAGGCTAAATTCAAAATATCTTGATCTGGGCAGGAGAGTTTAAAATTTTGTTTTTCTACGGCTTGCATTTTTTCAGACAAAATTTTATCTATTGCCATATCATTCCATTTGTCAATATTGAATAGAATAACCCCGGAGTTGAAATAAGGCTCGGTATCTGTAAAACCAAATTGATTGAGTTGTTTTATATATGCTCTGTATAAGATTGCATCAGGTACGGCAGCAATCAAAGAATTTGAAATGTCGATTTCAAATAAATCATCAATGTTACCCAAGCACAGTACATCAGTATCTAAATAAAGTGCAGTATGAGCAATACCTTTTAATAAGCAAGGGATACTCATACGGTAATACATAGCGATAGTAAAATAATGGGTAGTTTGCAGGGTAGAAAAGTATTCTGTATTTAAATGGTAAACGCTTATTGCGTAGTTTTGATTTGATGTTTCAATTTGATTGAAAATATTAAAATCATAACCTTCTGAACCACTAACTAACAAATGAAAATGTATTGGGCTGGTATTGTTTTGCAATACAGAAAGTAACGCAGTGCCGATGTGTTTGATATAGTTTTGATCGGCTGCATAAACAATATGTTTCGGCTGTTCAATGAATTCTCGTTTGCGGATATGAACAGTTTCTAATACTAATTTTTCTCGATTAAACATTTAAATTCTCCACAACTTCTCTATCGATTTCAGGTAATCCGATAGGGATATTCGGTTCAATATCAAATGCGCAGCTGATCCAGTTGCTGAAGCTGTATTTGTGTTTCAGGCAGGGGGTAAGCGGTACGTACGGCAAGGTCAGGAAAGCTTTGAGTTCGTCAAGGTTGCTTCCATTCCAGTAGAACATATTGTTCGGGTGATAAAAATCGTAATGTACGATGGTCGGATTGGTCGTAATCAGTTTTTTGTCCAAACCAATCGCTTCGAAAATCCGCAAAGAGAGGCCGTAGTGCTTTCGGTTGAGGAAATCCACCAATACGGAGGATTTGGCCGCTTCTTCTAAGTTTTGACGATAGGAGAGGGCGTTTTCAAATGAGAAGAATTCGACTTCGGGAATGCCTAAAGCCGCTTTTTCTTCTTCTATTTTCTTACTGGCCAAGCGGAAATCTATTTCTAAACCGATTGAACGCGCAGCTTCGCAAAATGCACGGATGTCATTGTTGCGGTCGGCAGCGTACGAGCCGATAAACAAGATTTTGTTTTGCGGGTTTTCAGACGGCCTGAAGCTGTCAAAGTAGAAACTGGTGGTTGGAAAGAGTTTTTCGGCGTATTCGGGGTGTTTGCCTTGGTCAAACGGATCGAAAAAGTAAAATTTGTCGAAAAATTCGATGTTGTCGAAGTCTTCTTTTAAGAAGGTCAGGGCTTCCCAGTTGTAATACACCATTAATTTTGAATGCGCTCTGAGCTTGGCGATGAAGTCTTTCGGGTAGGCGCCCAGCCAAATCATGAAGCAATAATCCGCTTGTTCGGGATGTTCGCTTAACAGGGTATTGAGGCGTTCTTCTACGGCGCGGAACATGGTCCGTTTTTTGAAGTCTTTTTGTCCAAGAATATTTCGATACCAAATTTTTTTCAGCCGTTGAAATACATTTTTGTATTTGAACTCTTTTTCTTCATAGGTCAGGGACAGCACTTCAAATCCGCATTTCTCCAAGTTCTCAATAATGAGTTCGTGGATTTTGAAGAGTTCCGGCATGGCGAGAATGACTTTTTTCTTACTCATAATGTATTCGATGTAATATTTTGTCTGCAGATATATTTACCATAGGCAATAGGGTTAATCAATGCCGAGCAGGCGGTTTAGCCATTGTGTAAACGAATAATAGGCTTTGATTTCAGGGGCAGGTTGTTGATATGGACGTGCCAAAAATTCAGGCAATGCGTCTAAATTACCTCCGTCCCATACGAACACGCGGTCCGGGTGGTATAGGTCGGTTTCCAAGATATGTTTGTTGGTGGTAATCAGTTTTTTATCGAAACGCAACGCATCGAAGATACGGAATGATAAGCCGTAATGTTCGAATTGTGCAAAATCGACGACCGCACCGCAACTTTGCACTTGGCTGAGGTTTTCTTCAAAGCTGAGGATGCTGCTGCGGTCGAGATAGCGGATGCCGTTGTGTCCGAAGGCTTTTTCAGCCCTGTCATCTTTGCAGTAGATATGAAAATCCAAGGGTAGGCTGAGGCGTTCGGTTTCTTGGATAAAGCGTTTGGTTTGCTCTTCGCGTCGGAGTTCGTAGCCGCCCAAGAAGTAGAGTTTGTTGGTGGGTGCATATTCAGCCACGGGAAAGTCAAAGTAAAAATTGGTGGTGGCTTTGAAATGGCATTGCGGATATTTTTGAATATCGTCGGGGTCGAAAACCCAGCATTGGTCAAAATAATCCAAATATTCAATGATGTCTGGGAAGCGGCCTACGCCATCCCATTGATAATTCACGCAAACATTGCTGTGTTTGCGGATGGTGGAGATGATTTCTTTGGGGTAAATATTGGCGCGGATGCAGAGCGCATAATCGGCTTTTTTGCCGTTTAGCAAGGCCAATTTTTGCTGAATGTCGTCGAGGTGGCGGCTGTATTTGAGGTATTTTTTATAGTTGCCGTCTTTGGTGATGTGTTTGTGGTAGAGGTTTTTGAGTCTGCTGCCCAAGTTCGGATAATAGGAATCTCGGTCGTCATAGCACAGATTGATGACATCAAAACCAAGAAAACGTAGATTTTTTTCGATACATTGATCCAGTCCGTACATGTAGGGAACGGCAAGAATAATGGTTTTTTTCATAATGTATTCGGATTGGAGTGGGCTGATTTTTCAGACGGCCTTGCCTGACAGGATAAGGCCGTCTGAAAACGTTTTAGTGGGCTTCGATAAATGCAGCCACTTGGTCGGCATTGGTCAATGCGCTGCATGCGGCTTCTTTGTTGATGCGTTTGGCGAGGCCTGCAAGGACTTTGCCGGGGCCGCATTCGGCGGATTCGGTGATGCCTTCGGAAATAAGCGCGTTGACGGTTTCTGTCCAGTGCACCGGGCTGTACAGTTGGCGTACTAAGGCATCTTTGATTTTGTCGGCATCATCGTAAGAAGCGACATCGGCGTTATGGATGACGCGGATTTGCGGTTGTTTGATGGTGATGTCTTTCAATGCTTCGGCAAGCTTTTCCGCTGCAGGCTTCATGAGACTGCAATGTGAAGGAACGGAAACAGGCAGCGGCAGGGCGCGTTTGGCTCCGGCTTCTTTGGCGGCGGCCATGGCGCGTTCGACTGCGGCGGTATTGCCGGCAATCACAACTTGGCCTGGGGAGTTGAAGTTGACGGCTTCAACGACTTCGCCTTGTGCAGCTTCGGCACAAATGGCTTTGACTTGCTCATCTTCCAAACCCAAGATAGCGGCCATTGCGCCTACGCCTTGCGGTACGGCAGATTGCATGAGTTCGGCGCGCAGGCGGACCAGTTTGACCGCGTCTGCGAAATCCAATGCGCCGGCAGCAACGAGGGCGGTGTATTCGCCGAGGCTGTGGCCTGCAACGACGGAAGGGATTTTACCGCCGGCTTCCAAGTAGGCGCGGTAGGTGGCAATGCCGGCAGCCAGCATGATGGGTTGGGTGTTGACGGTTTGTCCGATTAATTCGGCATCTTCGCCGTTAATCATTGCCCACAGGTCTTGACCCAATACGGCGGAAGCTTCGTCAAATGTGGCTTTAACGATGGCTTGCTCGGCAAAGCCGTTCATCATGCCTAGGCTTTGTGAGCCTTGTCCGGGGAAGAAGAATGCGAAAGACATGGTAATTCCTTATTGGTTTGAATGTTTGAGGGTGTCTGCCAGCAGAAGGAGGGTGGCGACAGTATTGGTTGCGGCGGTCAGTCGGAAGGTGCGGACAAATTCAGGTTTGCTGGTTTTGTGCCTGAATGCGAGGCTACCGCAATAACCGCCCGGCCAGCCGCCAAGCAGGTTGAGCAGGTGTAATTTTGCTTCGGGTATGCGTCTGCCGTGGTTGCATGCGCGCTGTTTGTCTAGGTAGTAAAGCAGGAAAACGTATGCACTCAGTGCGAGATAGGCGGTTGCCAGTTTGGGCAATATTACAGCCGCTATGCTTAAAAACAGGCTGCTGACGCAGAGTGCAAACGTTAGTGATTTCATGGATTTGAGCAGAATAGGCCGTCTGAAAGGAGTGTTCAGACGGCCTAACCATTAGTATTTCACCAAAACCGCACCCCAGGCAAAACCGCCGCCGATGCCTTCGAGCAAGAGGTTTTGTCCGCGTTTGATTTGGCCGTTTTTAATACCGACATCCAGTGCCAGTGGAATGGAGGCAGCGGACGTGTTGCCGTGGTCTTGGACGGTCAAGATCACTTTGTCCATGCTCAAGCCCAAGTGTTTGGCGGTAGAGTCGATAATGCGCTTATTAGCTTGGTGCGGCACAATCCAATCGATTTGATCGGCGGTGTAACCAGCCTCTTCGATGACGTCATCTGCAATTTTTGCCAGCATTTTGACGGCAAACTTGAATACGCCGGGGCCGTCCATGCTGATGTAGGGCGAACCGCAAATCTGGCCGTTGGCGATTTGTCCCGGGACGTTCAAAAGGTTGAGGTAGTTGCCGTCGGCTTTGAGTTTGCTGTGGATGATGCCCGGTTCGTCAGATGCGCTTAAGACAACCGCCCCCGCACCGTCACCAAAGAGGACGCAGGTGGTGCGGTCGTTCCAATCGACGATGCGGCTGAAGGTTTCCGCGCCAATAACCAAAGCGTTTTTCGCCATGCCGCTTTTGATGTAGGCATTGGCAGTGGTCAGGGCATACATAAAACCGGCGCACACGGCTTGTACGTCAAAGGCAGGACAGCCGTTGGCAATGCCCAATTTTTGCTGCACGATGGTTGCCGTAGAAGGGAATTGCATATCGGGAGTGGCTGTGGCGACGATAATCAGATCGATATCGTCAGCCTGTAAACCGGCATCTGCCAAGGCACGGCGCGCTGACTCGGCGGCCAAATCGCTGGTTTTTTCGCTGTCGTCTGCAATATGGCGAAATTTGATACCTGTACGCGTGGTAATCCACTCGTCGGAAGTGTCCACTTTTTTGGCAAGGTCGTCATTGCTGACGCGGTTGGCAGGAAGGTAGCTGCCTGTACCGGAAATTTTGGCATATTGCATGAGAACGGCCTTTTTAGAGAATTGATTCAGATAGTCGGGTATTGTAAGCGAAAATGGGAAAATTCCCAATATTAAGAATGAAGCCGGTAATCAAAGATAAAAACAGGCCGTCTGAACTTTTTGAAGTTTCAGACGGCCTGTGTATATCAGCCTTAAGCTTCCGTTGCTGGAGTAGCGGTTTCTTCCGGTTCGGCTGCTGCTTTGGCGGCTTCCAAAGCAGCCAACTGGGTGGCTACGCCTTGTTCGATTTGAGCGAGGCCGGCAGATTTGGCTTCGTGATAGGCTTCTTCCAAAGCATAACGGAAGCCGACTGCGTCGGTTCCGCCGTGGCTCTTAATCACAATACCGCGTAAGCCAAGCAGGATGGCGCCGTTAAATTTACGCGGATCCAGTTTGCCTTTCAAACCTTTGAGTGCGGGCAGGGCGGCAATGGCGGCAAGTTTGTTGAACAGGGTGCTTTGGAATTCACGGCGGATGGCGCCGCTCATGAATTTAACCGCACCTTCGATGGTTTTGAGCATAACGTTGCCGACAAACCCGTCAGCGACAACGACATCGGCTTCGCCATACAAAACGCTGTTGCTTTCGATATTGCCGATGAAGTTGAGTTTGCTGCTGCTTAACAGTTTAAAGGTTTGTTTGACGGCATCCGTACCTTTGATGTCTTCTGTACCGACGTTCAAGAGGGCGACACGCGGGCTGCCTTTTTCTGGGTGTAACGCGTGTACCAGCTCGCTGCCGATGATGGCAAATTGAACCAGTTGTTCGGGCGTACAGTCAACGTTGGCACCCAAATCCAAAGCTAGGGTAACGTGTTCGCTGTCGGAAGGCAGGAATTTGGCGATGGCAGGGCGCTCAATGCAGGGAATGGTTTTGAGGACGAATCGGGCGGTCGCCATCAGTGCGCCGGTATTGCCTGCCGATACGGCGGCTTGCGCGTTGCCTTCTTTGACTTGGTTGATGGCGATGCGCATGGAGGATTCTTTTTTATTTTTCAGCGCGGATTGCGGCGCTTCATCCATTTCGACGACTTGCGCTGCATGGCAGACGGTAATGCGGTCCATAGGCGCGCCTGCCGAGCTTAATGCTTGGCGGACTGCTGCTTCATCTCCGACCATAATCAGGTGTACGTCGGATTGCTGTTTCAGGAAATCCACTGCACCGGGGACGGTCATCGCAAGGCCTGCATCTCCGCCCATGGCATCTACGGCCAGTGTAATCATGTTGTTCTCCGGTTTGTGTGTTTCAGACGGCCTCAAACAATCGGACAAGCACTCTCATCTGATTTTCAGGAAATTGAATTGAAAATCAGATGAAAAGGCTTGTTGCGACGGTCGTGCCAGATTTATTGGTTTTGCGCGGCCAATTTGTTGTGTTCGTCAATGTCCGGCGCATCCCAAGGATAGTTGATCCACCAGTCTTCAACGGTGATGCCGCTGAAATAAGGGATACCTTCAGGAATTTTGCCGACTTTGGCTTTGATTTTTTCATGCAATACTGCCACGCCGACAGTGCCGAAATCTTCTTTCAACAATTCGTTCAGGCAGAATTCCATGGTAACGCGGCTGTCGTCCACTTCGTCAACGACCAGTACGTTTTTGCCTTTCAGGACATCTGGAACGGGATCAAGCCATTGGACTTTTTTCACTTCCTCGGTAACTTGGCCTTCGTTATCACTGTCGTAGTAGGCTGTGGTGACGGCGTAAATCGGAATTTCCAAGAAGCAGCGCAACATGCGGGCAGGGATAAAACCGCCGCCGCCAATGGCAATCATGGCATCGTATTTGGTGCCGGAGTTTTGGATTTTTTCCGCCAATCCTTTGATTACGCGGTGGATGTCGTCGTAGGTGTACCAGATTTTACGTTTCATGGTGTGCTTCCGAAGAGGAAAATACAGGGTGCAATGCAAAAAAGCCAGTCATTGCATGGCAATATTCTGGCTTTTTCAGTCAGACGAATGGATTATTCGCCTTTAGCTTTTACCACTTTACGGCCACGGTACATACCGTTTGGGGAAATGTGGTGTGGACGATGCACTTCGCCGGTTGCGCTGTCAACAGACAGAGAAGGCGCAGTCAGAGCGTCGTGTGAACGGTGCATACCGCGTTTAGAAGGGGATTTTTTGTTTTGTTGAACGGCCATTTCAAGCTCCTAGATAAATAAACTGTGTCCTAATTAACTGCTTTTCAAACCTGCTAAAACAGCGAAGGGGTTTGGTTTGTCCCGATTGACTTCATCCAGTGTTCCAGTGTTGCCGCAGTCTTCGTGTCGAGGGGAGAAAGGGAGCGACATCAGGATTTGGTCTTCAACCAGAGTCCGCACGTCAAGCTCTTTTTCGAGTAACATGCCTTCCAATTCTTCATCGGCAAGCATGGCTTCGTCCAAACTCTCTTCATCGGCAAACAGGACGATACGGCTGGTTTCATCGAGTAGAAACGGCATGGGCGTAATGCAACGCTGGCAAAACAGGGGCATATCGGCTTTGACGTTTAAATCGAGAAACAGACGTTGCAGACGGTCGCGACCGCCTTGCAGCGTAAACGACACGCGTGTCTGTTTGTCGGCCGGATAATCGTGCGAACTGACTCGTTCATCCAATTCTTCGAGCAGGAAGCTGCCTTGCAGATTCTGCCCTTCGGCGGCGAAAACTTCTGGGTCAATCAAATTAGGGTATGACATAAACGGAGTATGATATAATTTCGACAGTCTAACGTCAATGTTTTTAAGTAAAAATATGGAAGTAAAACTGCCTTTGGTTTTAGGGTCGAGTTCGGTTTTCCGCTGCGGACAGCTTCGCCGTTTGGGTATCGATTTTCAGACGGCATCGCCTGATTTTGACGAAACGCCTATTGCGGGCGAGCATGCTGGCGAGACGGCGCTGCGTTTGGCTGAAGGCAAAGCCCGTTCATTGGCGGCAACTTTTCCTGCCGCGCTGATTATCGGCGCAGACCAAGTCGCATGGTGCGAAGGACGGCAGTTGGGCAAGCCGATGAACGTCGCAAATGCACAACAGATGCTGGCGGACTTGAGCGGAAAACGGATTGAATTTTACAGTGCAATCGTGCTTTTGAATACTGCTACGGGTAAGGTTCAGCATCATGTCGATCATACGGTGGTTGCCATGCGCCAGTTGACGCAGGAACAAATCAGCCGATATTTGGAACGTGAGCCGGATGCGGTTTATTGTGCCGGTGCGGCGAAGAGCGAGGGTTTGGGCGCTGCTTTGTTGGAGCGGATTGAAAGTACGGACCCGAATGCTTTGATCGGCCTTCCGATTTTCCGTCTGATTGATTTTTTGAAAAACGAAGGTGTGGAAGTTTTATAGTTTGAGGCCGTCTGAATGTGTTCAGACGGCCTGAGATTTTTTGGAGTTGCAAGAATGAAACCGGTTTTGTATTTGATTCCTACCCCTTTGGGTGCGCCTGATACGCCGTGCCTGTTGCCGCATGAACGACAGGCGATTGTCGGGCTGACGGATTTTGTCGTAGAAGCGGAAAAAACAGCGCGTGCGCATTTGAAACATTTGGGCGTGACTACGCCTATCCGCGAGCTGAATCTGCAAACGTTGAATGAACACACGGATTTGAAGACTTTGCCGGAATTGCTGAAACCTTTGCAAGAAGGCCGCAGTATGGGCATTGTCAGCGAGGCGGGTTGTCCGGCTGTTGCCGATCCAGGCGCAAATTTGGTGGCGTTGGCGCATAAACACGGTTTTGAAGTACGGCCTTTGGTCGGCCCGTCCAGTTTGTTGCTGGCACTGATGGCTTCGGGTGCGAATGGGCAAAACTTTGCATTTAAGGGTTATCTGCCGTCTGAAAAAAATGAGCGGATTCAGAGTTTGAAGTTTTTGGAACAACGTTCGCGTCAGCAGAATGAAACGCAGCTGTTTATCGAAACGCCGTATCGCAACGATGCGTTGTTGGCTGATGCGGTGGAAAACCTGCATCCTGAAACGCGCTTGTGCGTAGCTACGGACTTGACCTTGCCGACACAGGAAATCATCAGCCAGACGATTGCGCAGTGGCGAAAAAGAAAAGAAATGCCGAATTTGAAAAAACGCCCGACGATTTTTGTGTTGCATGCCGCTTAAAACTGGATTGGGTTCAATTTCAAACTGTATTTGTTTGAGGAAATAAAAAAAGCCGTCTGAACAACAGACGGCCTTTGTGTTGCCTAAACCTTTATCAAGAAACGACTTCGCCTTGTGCGCGTTGTTTTTCGATGCTGCGGTTGATGTGCCATTGTTGGGCGATGGTCAAGAGGTTGTTGACTACCCAGTACAGAACCAAGCCGGCAGGGAAGAAGAAGAACATGATGGAGAAAACCAAAGGCATGATTTTCATCATTTTCGCCTGCATTGGGTCGGTTGACGGCGGATTCAGATAAGTTTGTGCAAACATGGTTACCGCCATAATCAAAGGCAGGATGTAGAAAGGATCCGGACGGCTCAAGTCGGTAATCCAACCCAACCAAGGCGCTTGGCGCAATTCTACGGAGGCGAACAATGCCCAGTACAGACCGATGAAGACGGGGATTTGCAACAGCATAGGCAGACAGCCGCCCAGCGGATTGATTTTCTCGTCTTTATAAAGCTGCATCATGGCTTGTTGTTGCGCCATGCGGTCATCACCGTATTTCTCTTTAATGGCTTGCAATTTAGGTGCGGCAGCACGCATTTTTGCCATAGAGCGGTAAGAGGCGTTGGTCAATGGATACAGTACGGCTTTGACGATGATGGTCAAAACGATGATTGCCCAGCCCCAGTTGCCGATGATGTTGTGCAGTTGGTTCAAGAGCCAGAAGAGGGGAGAGGCGAACCAGTGTACTTTGCCGTAGTCTTTGGCCAGTTGCAGTTTGTCGGCGATATTGGCGATAACGGAAGTGGTTTGCGGGCCGGCATACAGGTTGATGGCGGTTTCGGCTTTTGTACCGGCTTGGATCGCGGCTAAAGGCACGCTGACGCTTGCACTGTACAGGTTGTCATTGCGGCGTTTGATGTCGATACGGCAGTCGCCAGCGGCGCAAACGCTTTGTCCGCCTTTAGGTTGGAGAATCCAGGTGGACATGAAGTGGTGTTCAATCATGCCGAGCCAGCCGGTCGGGGTTTTGCGGATGTATTCGGCTTCGGATTTGCCGGATTTGGCATCGTCGTCCAAATCAGAGAAGCTGACTTTTTGGAAGTCGCCTTCAGGGGTGTAAACCACCGGGCCGACGTAAGAGCGGGTGAAGTAGCCTTGACCTTCGGGTTCGCTGTTGTCGCGTACGATGCGGTAGTCCGCGCTCAGGTTGACAGGTTGGCTGTTGCTGTTGGTAATGTCAAAGCGGATGTTAACCAAGTAGCTGCCTTTGGTAAAAGTATAAACTTTGTCGATTTTCAGGCCGTTGGTTTCAGGTGCGCTCAGGCGGACTTCAACTTTGTCACCTTCCAAACTGTATTGTTTTTGTGGGGCGGTAAAGCTGATGCCTTTCAGAACGTTGTTTCCTTGAGCGTCCAAAAGCTCGGATTGGGCAACGTAGGTGTATTCTTTGCCGTCGTTAAACAGGACGAAAGGTTTGTGTTCGTCGCCGGTTGCTTTGTATTGCAAGAGGGTCAGCTGACGCAAGTCGCCGCTTTTCTCATCGATGACGGCTTTAACCGTGTCTGTGGTAACGGTAATGGGAGAGGCCGGGGCAAGCGCGGCTTCGGCAGCGGCTTTTGCCGGAGCGGCGGCCGTTTGTTGTTGCGCGGCTTGTTGCGCCGGATTAGGTTTGGGGCTGGGGAAAAAATGTTCCCAGCCGGCAAAGATTGCCACTGAAATGGCAAAAAACGCCATTAGTCTTTTAAAATCCATAAGAGATTCCTGGAATTGACGGATAGGTAATCGAGATGAAAACTGCTTCAGACGGCATTATATAGAAACCGACGGGAAATTAAAGGAAATCGTGTTCTTTAAATGGTTGACAGCAGCATTATGGAACAGGGTCATGTCCGTGTCCGCCGAAAGGATGGCATCGTGCGATGCGTTTGATTGCCAGCCATCCGCCTTTGAATGCGCCATATTTTTTGACGGCTTCGACTGCGTATTGTGAACAGGTCGGGATATAGCGGCAGCGCGGCGGAATGAGGGGACTGATGCAGTATTGGTAAAAGCGGATGAGTGCAAGGAAGAGCTTGGAAAGCAGGGTATTCATCGGCGTTTTTTCATCAGCTGGGCAAGTTGGTCTCGGGCTTCTGGGGCAGTTTCCCGATTAAACGCCTGACGCACGCGCACAACAAAATCATGCGGCGGCAGCTGGTGTTGATTCAGTCTGAACCAGTCGCGGATGACGCGCTTCATATAATTGCGGTCATGGGCGCGTTTGGCAGTCTTTTTGCTGACGACCAAACCAAGGCGCGGATGGCCGAGCGCGTTGTCTGCGGACTGGGAGACTTGCAGCAAATCGCGGCTGCGTCGGTTTTTCAACGCAAAAACGGATGAAAAATCATCCGTTTTTAATAAGCGATACTGCTTCGAGAAGCCGTAATTCAAAATTATACAGCCAGGCGTTTGCGGCCTTTGGCGCGACGGGCAGCCAATACTGCGCGACCACCGCGGGTTTTGGAGCGAACCAAGAAGCCGTGGGTGCGTTTGCGTTTGGTAACGGAAGGTTGATAAGTGCGTTTCATGATGTTTCCTAAAAATTGGTAGATAATTAAACCGTGAATTACACTCCAATTTGCCGCTTTTGTCAATCAATATAAAAACTTTTCGTTGGCTAAAGTGTGACAACGGGTTTTATGCATTGATAGAATTTGTGGATAAAATTTTGTGGCGGTTGTGGATAAAAAAGAGCGGAATGGGTATAATCGACCAACCTTGCTTTTCTCTGTGTGCAAGGCCGTCTGAAAGCGGGAGTATCGTAAAAATTTGATTTTTATCGGATTGCCTGTCTGCTCTGCCTTCTTGTATTTCCCAAATCTTCCATTTCCGAGCTTAATCTCATGACGTTAGCTGAATTTTGGCCGCTGTGCCTTTGCCGCCTTCACGAAATGTTGCCTGCCGGGCAGTTTGCGCAATGGATTGCGCCTTTGACCGTGGGTGAAGAAAACGGCGTGTGGGTGGTGTATGGTAAAAACCAATTTGCCTGCAATATGCTTAAAAGCCAGTTTGCCGCCAAAATTGATGCCGTGCGTGCCGAATTGGTGCCTCAGCAGGCTGCTTTCGCGTTTAAGCCGGGCGTAGGTACGCATTATGAAATGGCGGCTCAGACTGTTGCGCCGGTGCAAGTGCAAGAGGTCATTGAAGTTGAAGAGTGTGTAGAGCCTGTTCAAATGCCTTTGCAAACTGCTGCGGCAGTGGAAGAAGATAGGCCGTCTGAAACGGTTTCCAAACCTGCTTCTGCCAAGACGGCTGCCGAGATTTTGGCGCAACGCATGAAAAACCTGCCGCATGAGCCTCAAGTGCAAACTACTGCTCCGGCTGAATCTAAAGCAGTTGCCAAAGCCAAAACCGACGCGCAACACGATGCGGAAGAAGCGCGCTACGAACAGACCAATCTGTCGCGCGACTATACATTTGAAACTTTGGTGGAAGGTAAGGGCAACCGCCTTGCCGCCGCTGCCGCCCAAGCGATTGCTGAAAATCCGGGGCAGGGCTACAACCCGTTTTTCTTATACGGCAGTACCGGTTTGGGTAAAACCCACTTGGTGCAAGCCATCGGCAATGAATTGCTGAAAAACCGTCCTGATGCCAAAGTGCGTTATATGCACTCGGACGACTATATCCGCAGCTTTATGAAGGCTGTACGCAACAACACTTATGATGTGTTCAAGCAACAATACAAACAATATGACCTGCTGATTATCGACGATATTCAGTTCATTAAAGGCAAAGACCGTACGATGGAAGAATTCTTCTATCTGTACAATCATTTCCACAATGAGAAAAAACAACTGATCCTGACGTGCGACGTATTGCCTGCCAAAATTGAGGGTATGGATGACCGTCTCAAGTCCCGTTTCTCATGGGGTTTGACTTTGGAACTCGAACCGCCCGAATTGGAAATGCGTGTGGCGATTTTGCAGAAAAAGGCAGAAGCAGCCGGTATCAGTATCGAAGACGAAGCTGCTCTGTTTATCGCCAATCTGATCCGCTCCAATGTGCGTGAGCTGGAAGGCGCGTTCAACCGTGTCAGTGCCAGCAGCCGTTTTATGAACCGTCCTGTCATCGACATGGATTTGGCGCGTACGGCTTTGCAGGATATTATTGCCGAGAAACACAAAGTCATTACCGCCGACATCATCATCGATGCGACAGCCAAATACTACCGTATTAAAATCAGCGATATATTAGGCAAAAAACGCACGCGCAATATTGCCCGTCCGCGCCAAGTTGCCATGAGTCTGACCAAAGAGCTGACCACGCTCAGCCTGCCTTCTATCGGTGATGCCTTTGGCGGTCGCGATCACACGACCGTGATGCACGGTGTCAAAGCGGTGGCAAAACTGCGCGAAGAAGATCCCGAATTGGCGCAAGACTACGAAAAACTGCTGATTTTGATTCAGAACTGACCCAATGCAATATTCAGACGGCCTGATGTCAATGTGAGGCCGTCTGAATACAAAAAATATTCTAAAATACCCCAATCAACCGATTTCAAATTCAAAGGAATGGAACATGCTGATTTTACAAGCCGATCGCGACAGTCTGCTCAAGCCATTGCAAGCCGTTACCGGTATTGTCGAACGTCGCCATACTCTGCCGATTTTGTCTAATGTGTTGCTGGAAAGCAAAGACGGACAAACCAAACTTTTGGCAACCGACTTGGAAATCCAAATCAATACCGCCGGCCCTGAAAGTCAGGCAGGCGATTTCCGTATTACGACCAACGCTAAAAAATTCCAAGACATCCTGCGTGCCCTGCCTGACAATGCGCTGGTGTCACTGGATTGGGCGGACAACCGTTTGACTCTGCGCGCGGGAAAATCCCGTTTTGCCCTGCAAACCTTGCCGGCTGAAGATTTTCCGTTGATGAGCGTCGGCAGCGACGTCAGTGCGACTTTCTCACTGACTCAAGAAACCTTCAAAAACATGCTTTCGCAAGTGCAATACAGCATGGCAGTTCAAGATATCCGCTATTACCTCAACGGTTTGCTGATGCAGGTTGAAGGTAATCAGCTGCGCCTTGTTGCAACCGACGGCCACCGCCTTGCTTATGCGGCCAGTCAAATTGAAGCAGAACTGCCGAAAACGGAAGTGATCCTGCCGCGTAAAACGGTATTGGAACTCTTCAAGCTGTTGAACAATCCGTCCGAGTCCATCACCGTTGAGCTTTTGGACAATCAAGTACGCTTCCAATGCAATGGCACAACCATTGTCAGCAAAGTCATCGACGGCAAGTTCCCTGACTTTAACCGCGTGATTCCTTTGGATAATGACAAGATTTTCCTCGTATCCCGTACCCAGCTTTTGGGTGCACTCGAGCGTGCCGCCATTCTTGCCAATGAAAAATTCCGCGGCGCACGACTGTTCCTGCAGCCTGGTTTGCTGAGTGTCGTATGTAGCAACAACGAGCAGGAAGAAGCGCGCGAAGAGCTGGAAATCGCTTACCAAGGCGGAGAACTCGAAGTCGGTTTCAACATCGGCTACCTGATGGATGTGTTGCGTAACATACACTCCGACGATATGCAGCTTGCTTTCGGCGATGCCAACCGTTCAACGCTGTTTACCATGCCGAATAATCCGAACTTCAAATACATCGTAATGCCGATGCGTATTTAATTGGTGTGTGAACAAACAAAAAGAGCGTGTACGGTACACGCTCTTTTTTATAGGCTTGAATCAAAAGGCCGTCTGAAAATTGTTTTCCAGACGGCCTTTCTATCAAACCGAGATGATTCGGTTAAATAGGAAAACTGGGATTAACGTGGACGTGGTTCGCAGTTTTTCACCAGGAATGAGCCGTTAGGGGCGTTCACGCCAACTACTTCAGAAGTAGTGTGGGTGTTTTTGTCGATGAAACCGGCAGACATTGTATAGCCTTTACGGTTGGTGAAAGTAGTGCCAGTGCTGTCAGAACGTTTTTTGTCGACAACCAAAGAGGCTTTTTTGCCACCGGCATTTACGTCAGCAGTAATGGCACGGCCGCTACGGTCAAAGCCGTACATCACGTTCAGTGATTTGCCACCGTCACAACTGTAAGAAACGAAGCCGGCAGGTGCAGCGGCAGCAGAGAAGGAAACAGTAGCCAATGCGGCTGCAGTGATAACAGAAAGTAATTTCATGATCTAAGCTCCATATGAGTGTTGTGTGTTATCTTGCAAAGTGAGAAAGGGTTTCCGTTTGCAGATGAAGCGTATTTTAGGCGTTTTGTCGGTAGTGGCAATTGGGTAAATTGCAAAACAGTGTTTACTTATGGTTACCGGATTGTTTATTAATAGAAAGTTGTTTGTAATTTGGTGTTGCAAAGTGGTTATGCGGGTTGTTGCGGAATATATACATTAATGATTCTTTAAGAAATATAGCGAAAGAATACAAAAAAGGCCGTCTGAATATTCAGACGGCCTTTGATATGAAGCGGTTTAGAAGAAGAAAATTGCAGCCACAGTCACGGCGATGATGCCGTAGATGCTCATCGGGATCACAGTTTTCTTGATGATGGCGCCTTCGGCGTTGTTTACGTTCAACACGCTGCACACGGCGATGATGTTGTTGATGCAGACCATGTTGCCCATTGCGCCGCCGACAGATTGCAGGGCGAGGATGAGGGTAACGGACAGGCCGGTATCAAGCGCGATTTGTTGTTGAATCGGACCAAAGGTCAGGTTGGATACAGTGTTGGAGCCGGAGAAGAATGCACCGATTGCACCCAGGTATGGGGAGAAGTACACCCAGTGTTCGCCAGCCGCATTGGCAAATTCTTTACCGATGATTTTCACCATGGAGTCGTCGCCGCCAACCATCATCAGTTGAACCATAATCAACGCACCCATCAGGGCAAGCAGAGGTTTTTTGGTTTGGTTGAAGGTTGCAGCATAGAAAGACCACGCATCTTTGAATTTGGTTTTGTACAGCAGGATGCAAATCCAAACGGTGAAGACAAACGGAATCCAAGCCGGAACGTAGAGGGTTTGGTAGGAAGCGTTTACGCCTTGGCCGAAGATGTTGCCGAAGGTGATGGTTAGGGAGTCGCTGACGGTGATTTTGGACAAATCAAACGGCAGTTGGAAGCTGAACCATTCTTCTTTGCTGGTCAGCAGGCCTTTGATGCCCAGCTGTTTGATACGGGTGATCACCAGCATGCCGATCAGCATACCCAAAGGAGCCAGTGCTTTGGCAACTTGTGCGAAAGGTACTTTTTCTGCATTCGGGTCTTTGGCGTAATCTTTGCTCAAGCCCCAGCCGCGGTTTGCTGCGAATACGGACACCATCAGGCCGATTGCGCCGGCAACCAGAGATGGGAATTCTTCATTAACCATCGCCAAGGCAACGTAAGGAAGGGTACAGGAGAATACGGCGATACCGATGAAGCCCAAGTTTTTGCGGATTTCAGCCCAAGGTACGATGAAGCTCAAGCCGATCACAGGGATGATGAAACCAGCAAAGAAGTGCATTACGCCGGTTCTCATACCGATTTCCATAATGCTCTTTTGATCCAAGCCCAAAGGCGCGAAGCCGAACCAAGTCGGGGTACCTACTGCACCGAAGGACACGGGTACGGAGTTCATGACCAAAGTGAAGATGGCTACTTTTAATGGGTTGAAGCCCAAGCTCATCAGGATTGGCGCGGCAATGGCGGCAGGTGTGCCGAAACCGGATGCGCCTTCAATCATAAAGGCGAAAGACCAGCCGATAATCATCAACTGGGCAATCGGATTCGGGCTGATGGTAGCCAGCCATTTGCGGATGACGTCGATACAGCCGGTGGTTTCCATCATGCGGTTAAACATAATGGCACCGAAAATCACGGTAATCGGGGTCAGGGTAGAGACGAGGCCGGACGCGGCTGTTGCGTTGAGCAACATAGCGTCGTTGCCGAAATAAAACAGTTTGATGGCATAAATCAGCGCGGCGGTAATCGGCAGCGCGACGTAGGACGGCATACTGTTTTTCTTAACCATCAGCCAGATCAACAGCACGATGGGAAAAATACTGAGAAAGAGAGCCATGGGATTATCCTTGGGGCAACGGGCACCATAACCGTCAATCAATGGCGGTTTGATGCGATGTGTTGAGTAATAGATGTTTTTCGAATAAGGATTGCCACTTTTTTAGATGCAACCAGTTATCAGGTAAATTGGTTTTACCAATTTATGAAAACTGTTGCACACTTTACGTAATCTTATGTAATCGGTCAAGAGGTTTGTAACAAAAAAGGCCGTCTGAAATTGGGTTTTCAGACGGCCTGAGAGCATTGCCAGTAGTGCATTTGGTCGAATATCGAATGGTATTTACATTCAATATTTTGTAAAGGATTTGTTTTTAATTGATTTCAAACGAATTATTCTATTCCTGCCCATTTATGCGTCTGTACGCTCAGTTGCCAATGGACGGGGGAGTCGGATCGGCTGTTTAATACGCCGATTTGGCGGATGGTGTCGTAGATATTCATCACACCGTCTTGTTCGCAAGGCGAGAGGTAGTAATGTTGGGCGCGAATTTTGCGTTCCATCTCTTGGCAAAACGCAACGACATCGCCGTCGGCAACAATACGCACTTCGTCGGCTTTCTCGATGCAACTAGATTCATATTTGGCGGCATAGCAGGCTTTAGGGCTGGTGGCAACGTAGTCGATTTGCGGCGGCGCGGGGTTGAGGCCGTTGGTTTCGATACACAGAAAATAGCCTTCGGCTTTGAGTGCATTGAGCAGGGTATCCAAATGCGGTTGGATGGTGGGTTCACCGCCGGTAATGATGATGTTGCGCGCCGTGTAGGTTTTCAGACGGTCGAAAATATTGGACAGGCTCATCATGCCGAATTTAAGGTAGTCGGTATCGCACCAGCTGCACGCGAGATTGCATTTGCCCAAACGGATGAAAACGGCGGGCATGCCTGTATTCCAGCCTTCGCCTTGCAGGCTTTCAAAGATTTCGACAATGCGGTATTGGGGATTGTTTGGTGTGATTTGAATGGTCATGAATGTCGGGTGTGCGGGATTTAATTGTTGTGGTAAAGCGTTTTGAGAAATCGGTTGAGGCAGCCATTCTTTCTGTTAGGTTGAGGGGAAAGAATGGCTGGTGTGTTTAAGCGGTAATGACGGCTGCGGCGGCCAAAAATGCCGGCAAGCCTTGTTTGAGCAAAATGCCTTTGTTGCCGGATGAAAACGCGCCCCATGCGGCGGCGATGAGGACGAAGCCGAGGAACAGAATCGTCGCGCCGTAAACGGCGTTGTCGGGTGCGGCAAAGCGCGCCCATACTAAGCCGATGGCGAGGAAGCCGTTGTACAGGCCTTGGTTGGAAAACAGGGTTTGCACGCGTTTTTGTTCCATAAATTCGTAAGGCATGTTGAACAGTTCCGACGCTTTTTCGCTTGGGATTTGCGTCATTTCGAGCCAGGCGATGTAGAAGTGTTCGACAGCGACGAATAGGACGAGGAGGGTGGAGAGGAGTTTCATAAAGATTCCTTTTGATGTTTAGCGTATGAGGTATTGATGGGAACAGGCCGTCTGGAAAATAGAGGACAGCAGTTTATTCCCCTTCATATTCCGCACACGAAGTCGGCGTTTCCCATAATTTCACGCTGCACACTTTGACACCGGCGTTTTTCAGACGGCCATACATTTCTACGCTCATGTTTTCGGCGGTGGTGCGGCAGGGCAGGCGCAGGGTTTTCATGTTCCAGCCTTCCAAAAGCGCGGCGATTTGGCTTTCGCGTTCGTTGTTGCCGTGATAGATGAAGGCATGGTCGAACGGGTCGGTAATGTGTTGTTTGACGATGGCTTTCAGGTCGGTAAAGTCCATCACCATGCCGTCTTTGGCGCCGCCTTGGATAACGGGCGCGGAGACGGTGATTTCGAGTTTGTAGGTGTGGCCGTGCAGGTTTTGGCACTTGCCGTCATGCCCGTCGAGCATGTGCGAGGAATCGAAGGTAAAAATTTTGGTGATTTTCATGAGATGAAGGAAGCCGATGAGGCCGTCTGAACAGTGTAAAACCTGTTTCAGACGGCCTTAAGATTATTGTTCGGAAGGGAGTTTGAGGAAATGCTCGCGATAATGGCGCATTTCTTCGATGCTTTCGAGGATGTCGTCCAATGCCTTGTGCGAACCGCGTTTGACCACGCTTTTGGCGACGGCCGGATTCCAGCGTTTGGCCAATTCTTTCAGCGTGGATACGTCTAAGTTGCGGTAGTGGAAATAGGCTTCCAAACGCGGCATGTATTTGACCATGAAGCGGCGGTCTTGATGGATGGAGTTGCCGCACATGGGCGTGGATTTTTCGGGTATCCATGCGGACATGAAGTCCAACAGGTTTTGCTCGACTTCGGCTTCGGTCAGTTTGGATTCGCGCACGCGTTGGGTCAGGCCGGTGCGGCCGTGGGTGGCGGTGTTCCACTCGTCCATGCCGTCGAGCAACTCGTCGCTTTGATGGATAACGTAAACGTCCGATTGCGCCAGTACGTTCAAATCGGAATCGGTAATGATCATGGCGACTTCGATGATGCGGTCGTGTTCCGGATTGAGGCCGGTCATTTCCATATCGAGCCAGCAGAGATTGTTTGCGTTTTGGGTCATTTCAGACGGCCTTGTGTTTTCAGTTGGCAGTATTATAAAGGATAAAGGTTCGGGCCGTCTGAAAGCATTTGTAACAAGTTGTGCAATCTCTTGATATAATCGTCCGTTACACAAAAAATCACCGCCAAAAATCATGAACCCAAGCCCTTTGCTCGACATTATCGATACGCCTCAGGATTTGCGCCGTCTGGAGAAAAAACAGCTGCCGCAAGTCGCCGCCGAATTGCGCGAATTTCTGTTGGATTCCGTCGGTAAGACGGGCGGCCATTTCGCCAGCAACTTGGGCGCGGTCGAGCTGACGGTGGCCCTGCATTATGTGTACGACACGCCCGAAGACCATTTGGTCTGGGATGTCGGCCATCAAAGCTATCCGCACAAAATCCTCACCGGCCGCAAAAATCAAATGCACACCATGCGCCAATACGGCGGTTTGGCGGGTTTCCCAAAACGCAGCGAGTCGGAATACGACGCATTCGGCGTGGGGCATTCTTCCACATCCATCGGTGCGGCATTGGGCATGGCCGTTGCGGACAAACAATTAGGAAACAACCGCCGCAGCGTCGCCATCATCGGCGACGGAGCCATGACGGCAGGTCAGGCATTTGAAGCCCTGAACTGCGCAGGCGATATGGATGTCGATTTGCTGGTCATCCTCAACGACAACGAAATGTCGATTTCCCCCAATGTCGGCGCGCTGCCGAAATACCTTGCCAGCAACGTCGTGCGCGATATGCACGGCCTGTTGAGCACCATCAAAGCCCAATCGAGCAAAGTGTTGGACAAATTGCCCGGCGCAATGGAGCTTGCCCAAAAAGTTGAAAACAAAATCAAAACCTTGGCAGGCGAAGCGGAGCACGCCAAACAGTCGCTGTCTCTGTTTGAAAACTTCGGTTTCCGTTACACAGGCCCGGTGGACGGCCACAACGTTGAAAATCTGGCCGATGTATTAAAAGACTTGCGCGGCCGCAAAGGCCCGCAACTGCTGCACGTCATCACCAAAAAAGGCAACGGTTACAAACTAGCCGAAAACGACCCCGTCAAATATCACGCCGTCGCCAACCTGCCCAAAGACGTTTCAGACGACCTCAAAACCGCAACGTCGTCTGAAAAAGAAAACAAACCCGCCGCCAAACCGACCTATACGCAAGTGTTCGGCAAATGGCTGTGCGACCAAGCGGCGGCGGACGAGCGTCTGGTTGCCATCACGCCTGCCATGCGCGAGGGCAGCGGCTTGGTTGAGTTTGAACAGCAATTCCCCGACCGCTATTTCGACGTCGGCATCGCCGAGCAACACGCCGTTACCTTTGCAGGCGGTTTGGCATGCGAAGGCATCAAGCCTGTCGTAGCGATTTACTCCACTTTCCTGCAACGCGCTTACGATCAGTTGGTGCACGACGTTGCCTTGCAAAACCTGCCTGTTTTGTTCGCCATAGACCGTGCCGGTATTGTCGGTGCAGACGGCCCAACCCATGCCGGTTTGTACGATTTGAGCTTCTTGCGCTGCGTGCCAAATATGATTATTGCCGCGCCGAGCAACGAAAACGAATGCCGCCTGCTGCTTTCGACCTGCTATCAGGCAAACGCCCCCGCCGCCGTCCGTTATCCGCGCGGCACGGGAACAGGTGCGCCCGTTTCAGACGGCCTCAAAACCGTAGCCATCGGCAAAGGCATCATCCGCCGCCAAGGTGAGAAAATTGCCGTTATTGCCTTTGGCAGCATGGTTGCCCCATCATTGACCGCCGCCGACAAGCTGAACGCCACTGTTGCCGATATGCGCTTTGTCAAACCGATAGATGAAGAGCTGATCGTCCGTCTTGCCCGAAGCCACGATTACATCGTTACCGCCGAAGAAAACGCCGAACAAGGCGGCGCAGGCAGCGCAGTGTTGGAAGTGTTGGCGAAACACGGCATCTGCAAACCGGTATTGCTGCTGGGTGTAGAAGACAAAGTTACCGAACACGGCGATCCGAAAAAACTTTTAGCCGATTTGGGGCTGAATGCCGAAGCCGTTGAAAAACGTATTGGCGGTTGGATAGAGACTGTTTAAGCTTTACAAACAACAGGCCGTCTGAAATCTTCAGACGGCCTTTTCAGACTATAAGGGAAAACCCCATGATCAGTATTTTCGATATTTTTAAAATCGGCATCGGCCCGTCCAGCTCGCATACCGTCGGCCCGATGAAGGCTGCGGCCGCTTTTGCCGATTTGCTGCATGCCGAAAACTTGGATACGCAAGTGGCGCGCATTGTCATTGAAGTGTACGGCTCACTTGCCTTGACCGGTATCGGACACGGCACATTCGACGCATTATTGCTCGGTTTGGAAGGCAGCCTGCCGCACGATATCCCGCTGGCAGACATCCCCCAACGCTTGGAACGCATCCGCACGCAACACGTTTTAAAACTCAACGGCCGCGAAATGGCCTTCAATCCCGAAAAAGATTTGGATATCCGCGGCGACAAAGTGTTGCCCAAACATCCGAACGGCCTGAACTTTATCGCCTACCATTCAGACGGCCTGAAGCTGAAAGAGCAGATTTATTATTCGGTCGGCGGCGGTTTTGTCGTAACAGACGAAGGGTTTGCACAAGAGGCGCAGGAAAATTCAGACGTGCCATATCCTTACAAAAACTGCGACGAGCTGCTGGCACAATGCCGTCTGAACCAGTTGAATATTTCCGAAGTCGTGTTGGCCAATGAAGCGGCGTTGGCAGGTTGCGATGAAGCGGAAGTACGCCGCCGTGTGGCTGCCGTGGCCGATGTGATGGAAAACTGCATCAAGCGCGGCTTGGGTGCGGAAGGGCAGCTGCCGGGCGGCTTGAACGTCCGCCGCCGCGCGCCGCAGTTGGCGGCCAAACTCAAAGTCCTGCGTGAGAGCGAAATCGTCAATACCCAACTTTGGCCGATGGTGTACGCCATGGCGGTTAATGAAGAAAACGCCGCCGGCGGCCGTGTTGTAACTGCACCCACCAACGGCGCGGCAGGCATCATTCCTGCCGTCTTGCACTATTTCCGCAAATTTAATCCGCACGCCAACCAATCGCGTGTCGAAGATTTCCTGCTGACTGCCGGTGCCATCGGTATTTTGTATAAAACCAACGCGTCGATTTCCGGCGCGGATGTAGGCTGCCAAGGTGAAGTCGGCGTGGCGTGTTCCATGGCGGCTGGCGCATACGCCGAAGTTATCGGCGGTACACCGAAACAAGTGGAAAATGCCGCCGAAATGGCCATGGAACACCACTTAGGCCTGACCTGTGACCCGGTCGGCGGCTTGGTGCAAATCCCCTGTATCGAGCGCAACGGCATCGCCGCCGAAAAAGCCCTCAAGCTCGCTACCCTTGCGCTTTTGGAAGACGGCACAGACAAAAAAGTCTCACTTGATGAAGTGATTCAAACCATGTTGCAAACCGGCCGTGACATGAAGGCAACCTACAAAGAAACCTCACTCGCAGGCCTGGCCATTACCTTGCAGAAAAAAGCCGTGCCGGTATCCGTGCGCGTGGTGGAATGTTAGCAATAGGGTAGGGGTCTGGCCAATAAGAAAAGATGCTACTTTAGTCGTCTAGACCTATTTTGAGTGATTTTTATAATATATTGATTTTTATTGATATTTATTTTATGTAATTACGCAGGACGCAAGCGTTTTAAGCTGTTTTTGCTTGACATTCAGGCAAAAACAGCTTTGTTATTTTGTGCAAACTCTAGTTAAGTTTGTAGCGTTCAGGATTGTAAGGTTTTTGTGTTTTATGGACGTAGTAAGACACGACAAGCAGCTTACGCATGAGCGCACCTAATATCAGCATCTTTGGTTTGTTCTTGGCTTTCAAACGTTTAACGAAATCGGGAAAGTAATTCCTGTTGAGCGCAACCATAGCAGGCATGAACAGAGCTGATTTTAGCCGTCTGTTTCCGTAGCGTGTCATGCTTGAACGACCTTTTACACTTGTTCCTGATTCTTTTTGTTGCGGATTCAAGCCGGCAAAGGCGGTGAATTGATTAGCGGTTTTAAAGTCGCCGCTAAGCAGATAGTTTGTAAGTATGGCCGCTGTTAGTTTGCCAATGGCTGGAATAGTTTGTAGGCTTTCTGAAACAGTTTTCAAATCTTGATTGCCGTTCGTAATTACCTGTATTTCTGCTTCGACTTGCTGAATGTGTTGATCCAATTCTTGGATTTGAGCTTGATGGATTTTTCGAACAAATTCGTCTTTAGCGACTTTCAGCCTGTTCTTTTGTGCGGTCTTTTGGGTTTTAAGCTGTTCGTACAGAGCCAATAAGCGTTTCAAGCGGTAGTGACCTATGCTTATTTTTTGCCGAGCTGGCAAATCTTTTTGCATGGCCGTATGGCAATATTCAGCAATCAACCTCGCATCTTGTTTGTCTGTTTTTGTGCGATGAAAGCGGCTTTTGCCGTATTCGCTGATCTTGTATGGGTTGATAACGGATACGGTGTAAAACTGGCCGATATAATCGGCAACGTCTTCAAAGTAATTGCCGGTTGCTTCCATGCAGATATGCAATTCACAGCCAAAACCGTCAAGCCAGGCTTTGAAGCTTTCAAAGCCATTGATGCTGTTGTCAAACAGGGCTTGCTTACATTGACCGTTGACAATAGCGGCAGCGTCAAAGGTGTTTTGCGATATATCTAAACCGACAGCGTTTCTCATAATTTCCCTTACTATGCAGATTCACACTTTTGTGTGTTCTTTGATGCTACTCAATTTTCAGACAACAAAAAAACGCCCTCTTCATCTTTTCTACAGTCTGATGACTTAGGCCGTTTCAAGATGGGCGTTTTTCGGTTCGGGTAGCTAATCCGAACCTGTAAGCCGTCTGAATAAAAGGGCTTACAGCTTCGGATAGTTATCCTAGTATTCAAGTAGCGGGCGTTCCCGCACCCCGTGCTACTTTTTACCATATTGATTACGCCTTTGGGCTTCATCAACACAGTAAAAAGCAGCTTGATTAATTAGATCCGACAGTCCCTCCACGTTGCTGGAATTGTTCCCCTGCCTCTACATAGCCGTCATACATGAGATTTTGCGGAGATTTTCCGCCAAGTGCTAAAACTTGACTATTGTCATTGAATTTAGCTTGGTTTTGGGGTTGTGTTGCCTGTGTAGTTTGGGTTTTATCTTTGTACGGGTTAAATGGCAAGCCGTTGCGCACGTAGTCTTTGCACATTGTTTTTGTGATTTCTTTTATCGGCGTGCCTTGGTCGCTATAACAGGTACAACCACTTTTACCGCCATCGACACAACCGACAGGATACTCAAACGTTTTGACTTGACGGACGCCGTTATAGATGGGTTTACTTTCGGGCTTTTCAGCGAGCGTGGGAACGAAATCTTCGGGCTTGAGGTTTTGCCCTATATCGGCAGGATCAGGGCTGGTTTTCGGTTCTGCACCATCTACATCGGACGCGGCTGTTGTTGACGTTGTTTGCTGTTCATTCGCGCTAAATCGTTTGCTCATGTTGTTTATCGTGTAAAGGGTAAAGCCTATCAACAGCGGTATAAACAAGACGACGAATATCAGGCTTTTGGGTATTCGGCGTTTAGGCTTAGTGTGTACTTCGGCAGATTTGTACATGCCGAAGGACTTTTTAGGCAAGACAAACGTGCGTTCAATGGCTTTGGCGATGTTTACACTGCTATCGGGCTGATCGACACATTCATTCCATTCGTAAAGCTTACGTCCCACCGGCTTGATTGAAACGTGCATATGCCGTTGAACGAGCCGACGAACGAAACTGTCAAGAAAGCTAGGATGTTGAGTAATCAACACGATGTCTAAACCGTGATGGCGGTGTGTTGCCAATGCTTCGATAAATGGCGGTACTTTTGAAGCGGCGGAACGTGTACCCATCAGCCTTTGTGCTTCGTCTATGATAACGTGTAGAAATTAGTAGAGTTGTTTACAGTATT
>NZ_KV810294.1:3047-6904 GCF_001812735.1 Neisseria sp. HMSC069H12 | reverse complement strand
TGTGGTGTAAACAACGCAACGTTTTCCTACAGCCTGTTTTATGCAGGCTCTTTTTTTATTCTTATTCACTATCCTCAACGAAAATTAATTTAAGCGTTGATATATAAAAAGGTCGTCTGAAACCAATCGGTTTCAGACGACCTTTAGTCTATCTATCCTTATTGCCAAATTACAATAAGTTCAACAGACAAGCTTTATTTTTCATTCAGAATCTTACCGACAATCTCGCCCACATCTTTGGACAAACCTTCTTGTGCATGGATGCGTTGCAACTCTTTGGTCATAACGGCTTTGCGGTTGGCTTCCAATTTGTTGCAGATGTTGAAAGCCTGTACCAGTCGGGCGGCAACTTGCGGATTAAAGCGGTCGATTTCCATCACTTTATCAGCAACAAAACGGTATCCACTACCATCTTCTGCATGGAAGTGCGGAATATTACGACTGAAGCTCATCAATAAAGAACGGGCCTTATTTGGATTTTCAATACTGAACTTAGGATGATTCAAGGCCGTCTGAACTTGCTGTAAAGTATCTTTGCGGCGACTTGAGGCAATCAGGGCAAAATATTTGTCCATTACCAAAGCATCATCGGCAAATTTATCGGCAAATTGTGTCAACAAACGATCGCGGATTTCGCTTTCATTGCTGTTAATTGCGGATAAGATACCCCATTCGTGGGTCATGTTTTGCGCCATTGCTTCGTAATTCTCCGCAACGTGTTCGATATGCGCAGCGTCAGCACGAAGGATAAATGCCCTGCAAGCATTGCGCAAAGTACGCCAGCCGGCCAATTCCGGGCTGTATTCATAACGCACAGCGGCATCGGCTTGGTTTTCTTGCTCGGCAGCTTGACGGTTCAGCTCGCGCCATTGAGGCAGGAACTTGACGGCAACGGCATTGAGCAAGGCTTCACGCGCCTGATGAACCTGAATCGGGTCAATATTTTCTTCTTCCGCCCATACATCGGTTTCAGACGGCATTTGCAGCAAAATGGCACGGAATGCCGGATCAAAGTCACCGGAAACCACCAAAGCCAAAGCATCCATCAATGCTTTGTGTTCCGGCAAAGGACGGCCTTCCGCCAATGCCTGACGGTTGGCGTTAATGGCGCGATGATACAGGGTTTGAGCAGCCTCCCAACGGGCAAACTCATTTTCATCTGCCGCCAACAACGTGGCCAATTCTTGCTCGCTGTACGGATAGTTCAGGGTAACCGGTGCAGAGAAGTCACGCAACAGAGACGGGATAACCGGCTCATTGACGCCGCCCAACACAAAAGTCTGCTCGGCTTCAGTCAATACCAAAACCGCCTCTTTCACACGTTTGCCTTGATATTCAAACTCAACCGCTTCGCCTTTTTCGTTCAGCAAACCGGTTTTAACCGGAATCATCATCGGCTGTTTGTCCGCCATATCGGGCGTGGCCGGAATAGTTTGTTTGATGGTCAATTCAAACGCACCATCTTTCAGACGGCCTTGAGCATCTAAAACCGGCGTACCGGCTTGGCTGTACCACAAGGCGAACTGATCAAGATTGATACCGTTTGCGTCTGCCATTGCGGCACGGAAATCATCACAAGTCACAGCTTGACCGTCGTGGCGTTGGAAATACAGCTTCATGCCTTTTTGGAAGCCTTCTTCCCCAAGCAAGGTGTGATACATGCGCACCACTTCCGCCCCTTTTTCATAGACGGTCATGGTGTAAAAGTTGTTCATCTCTTCATAGCTGTCCGGGCGGACAGGATGCGCAGTCGGGCCCGCATCTTCAGGGAATTGGAACAAGCGCAGCATGCGGACATTGTCGATACGGCGTACCACGCGGCTGGCTCGGTCGCCGGAAAACTCTTGATCGCGGAATACGGTCAAACCTTCTTTCAGCGACAATTGGAACCAGTCGCGACAAGTCACGCGGTTGCCCGTCCAGTTGTGGAAATATTCGTGGCCGACAACAGATTCGATGCCTTCAAAGTCGGTATCGGTCGCGGTACGGCTGTTGGCCAGCACAAACTTGGTGTTGAAAATATTCAAACCTTTGTTTTCCATCGCACCCATATTGAAATCGCCCACGGCAACGACCATGAAAATATCCAAGTCGTATTCCAAACCGAAGCGTGTCTCGTCCCATTTCATCGCATTTTTCAACGATTCCACTGCAAACCCGACTTTAGGTTTGTCTGTCTCCGTGGTGTAGAACTCGATTTTGACCTTACGGCCGCTCATGGTCGTAAAATAATCTTCCGTTACCGCCAAATCGCCTGCCACCAAAGCAAAGAGATAGCTCGGTTTGGCAAACGGGTCTTCCCATTTCACCCAATGACGGCCGTCTGAAAACTCGCCGCCATCGATTTTATTGCCGTTAGACAGCAACACCGGATAGCGTTTTTTGTCTGCAACGATTGTGGTGGTAAATTTAGACATGACATCCGGACGGTCGATGTAAAACGTAATTTTGCGGAAACCTTCCGGTTCGCATTGGGTAAACAAATTGCCGCCGGAAGCATACAGACCCATCAAAGATTTGTTCTCAGCCGGCAGAATTTCGGTTTCTACTTCCAGCGTGAAGTTTTCAGACGGCACGCCGGCAATCGTCAGTTTTTCGTCTTCCAACACATAATCTACGGCCCGGCCGTTTACTTTCACAGACAGCAGTTTTGCCGAACCATCCAATACCAATGGCTCTCCTGCTCTTTCAGGTTGAACGGTCAGACTGGATTTGACGATGGTTTGCGGTTCTAAAATATCGAAATGCAGGTCGGTTTTCAGAATACGGTACGCTGGCGCAGCGTAGTCTTTCAAATAATGGATGGTTTTGCTCATTTGTTCTCTTTCAGAGTCATGCGGTAAATAGATGAAGCATATCGTTTCAGATAGTCTAAATTCAAGTGTTTTCAGAAAAAAAGGCCGTCTGAAACCTAAAATTTCAGACGGCCTCCCTATTCAGGCAGTAAATCTAGTTGCCTGTCATTGCCAACTTACCACTTATACAGCGCACCGACACCGACACCGACATGACCGTCGGTATTGGCCGAGAAGTTGCCTTTGACAATCCAGTTGCCGCCGTCACTCATCGCAGATACGCCGATAGCCATGGCAGACTGACCGCCGTAGTAGCCGCTGCCGACACCGATACCGGTCTCACCCGGACTGGTTACTTGCGGAATCGAGCCTTGGGCAATCGCACCGGCCACACCCGCGTAGGCTTTCTTACCTACTTGGTTGATGTTGTTCTGCAACTCGGTACCCAAACCAATCAACTGATTCACATTTGCCGCGTCTGTACCGTCTTTACCCGGAGCCACATTGGTAATGCGTTGGCCGCCGTTGTTCAGACCGACAGGAGACAGTTTGACTTGGTTGTTCGGATTGTTTTCAGTCGGTGCAGCGATGGTTACACCATCGTTGTTGACCACGGTATTGCCTGCGGTCAGACCGTCTTTGTTCAACGCAACTTTATCGCCGACTTTCACGCCGTCGTTATTCATCACAGTATCGCCTGCTTTGAAGGTATCGGCATTCACTGTCTTCACGCTAATCTCGTCAGCTAACTTCAGTTGAGCGCCACCGGCTACGGTTTCGCTAATGATGTTGCTGTCGCCTTTAACGTTAATGGTAGAACCCAACGCGTAGTTGTTGCTGCCGGTCGTACCGCCGAAGTTGATGCCTTTAGCGATAGTCGCAGCGTTGTTGGCTACGTTTTGGTTGGTTGCGTACAACTGGCTGCCGTTGACAGCATCTTTGCTGTTGGCGTTGATGTCGCCATCCGCTACGTTGGTTACTTTGTTGCCTGCATTGTCCAAACCGTCTTTAGTCAGGTTTACCTTACCTGCTTTCAAGCCGTCTTTGTTCAATGCAACATCA
>NZ_KV810294.1:2599-2947 GCF_001812735.1 Neisseria sp. HMSC069H12 | reverse complement strand
TTCAAGCCGTCTTTGTTCAATGCAACATCATCGCCGACTTTTACACCGTCATTATTCATCACGGTATCACCTGCGGTAACGCTGTCAACTTTCAGGTTTTTATCGGTAGCCACTTTGTAAATGGTTTGGCCATTGGCGCCGACATTCTGAGTAACAACAATGTTATCGCCTTGAACGACTTCGGTCTTAGCCGCAGCCGCAGCTTTGTTCAACTGAGCAACATTCACCGCATCAGTATCATCGGTACCGGCTGCAACGTTGGTAATCTTGTTGCCGCCGTTGTTCAAGCCGGCTTTGGTCAGATTGACATCGCCAACTTTCAAGCCGTCTTTGTTCAATGCAACATCA
>NZ_KV810294.1:2215-2499 GCF_001812735.1 Neisseria sp. HMSC069H12 | reverse complement strand
AACAACGGCGGCAACAAGATTACCAACGTTGCGGCCGGTACGGATGACACCGATGCGGTTAATGTTTCTCAACTGAAACAAGCTGCGACGGCATCTAAAACTGAAGTTGTTCAAGGTAAGAACATCGTTGTGACTGAAAAAACAGGTGACAAAGGTCAGACTGTTTATGAAGTTGCTACCGATAAAGACTTGGACGTTGACAGCGTGAAAGCCGGTGATACTACTGTTAATAATGATGGTGTGAAAGTTGGTGATGATGTTGCATTGAACAAAGACGGCTTGAA
>NZ_KV810294.1:0-2115 GCF_001812735.1 Neisseria sp. HMSC069H12 | reverse complement strand
ATCTTGTTGCCGCCGTTGTTCAAGCCGGCTTTAGTCAGGTTGACATCACCAACTTTCACGCCATCAGTATTGACGGTGGTATCGCCGGCTTTCACGCTGTCAACTGCCAAGTCTTTAGCCAATTTGACTTCCAACTTATCAGAGCCATTCGCTACAACACCGATATTGCCGTCTGAAAGTTTGGCTGCATCGGTTTGACCGCCAACAATATTCAGCTTCGTACCCGGTTTGCGTTCAACGTCTTTGCCACTGTCGCCGCCGAAAGTCAAAGGCAGATTGGCAGTTGCATTAACGGCTTTAATCGCATCATGGATGTTGTTCTCACCAGTACCGCCAATATCGGTCATGCTGATGTTGCCGCCATTATTGGCCGCATTGCCACCCAATACATTCACCAACTGATCTTGGGCTGCATTCAGCTGCTCTTCAGTCGCCGCACGTTTGCCTTGGGCAAAGTCGCTGCCACCCAAAGTCGTATTGCTCAAGCCGCTGACTTCGCCTTTATTGCCATCGATTTTCACCGGAGCCGCTTGACCGACATTCAACACATCTGCCAGTTTCAGCTGTGCACCACCGGCTACGGTTTCGCTGATGATGTTGCTGTCGCCTTTGACATTGATGGTGTCGCCCAATGCGTAGTTTTTGCTGCCGGTCGTACCGCCGAAGTTGATGCCTTTGGCGATATTGGCGGCGTTGTTGGCTACGTTTTGGTTGGTCGCAAACAGTTGGCTGCCGTTCACGGCATCGGTACTGGTCGCGTTAACCGCACCTGCAGCGACGTTACCCAAGGTTACCGGGCCGCCTGTGCCCACCAGATTTACTTTGTTGCTCGGCGTAGTGGCCGGAGTGCCCGCTGTGTCAACATAGGTCATCGGGGTATCGAACTTAACCGTTGTTACACCGCCAGTGCTGCTGACGTTGGCTACGGTACCTTGGCCGTTAACAAAATTAACGGTATCGCCATGGGTGACAAAATCTTCGTCAACCCCGTTGCCTTGTACGGTGAAGCCGGCGTTCAATACGTCGTTGACGGTGGCGGCGTTGTGGCCTTTGTTGGCAGACAAGGTGGTGCGGTCGTTACCGGTCGGGTTGGTAACGGCTGCAGCGGTATCGGCCAGATTGTCCTTCACGTTGGCCAAGGTGGTCGGTGCGGTTGTGCTGCCGGCCGCATTCTGCAGGCTGGTAATCACATCCGCTGCTGCAACTTGGTTACCTGCACCGTTGGGTGCATCGTAGAAGTTGCCGTCGGTGTGTTTGTACACCTTGGTGCCGTCGGCTTTGGTGTATGCAACCGGAGCTTGGTCCTGCAAAGCAGCCTGCACCGCTTTCAGCTGAGATACGTTCACGGCATCGGTATCGGCCGAACCTGCAGCCAAATTGGTCAGGCGGCGGTACATTTTGCTACCGGACATAAAATGGCTTGTGTCCCCGCCCAGCGAAACTTCGCCATATTTAACCCCGGCTTCGTTGATGTCGCCGGCAATGACGGAAGTTGCGTTCGGTTTGTAGGCGGCGGCGGTCAAATCCGCATCGCCTGCAGTGGAAAGCGAACCCAATGCCACGTTGAAGTTGGTATCGTTTTTAACCCTCGCGCTATCGCCCAATGCTAGGTTGTTATTGAGGCGGTTGGGCAGGCCGGGGATGAGTGCCGTGCCGTTGCCGGTATCCGCGCCGGAGCCGACGGCCGTACCGCCGTTCTTAGCGGTGGCAGCCGCGCCGATGGCGATGCCGCCCGCTCCGGTGGCGCCGCTGACTTCGGCAGCCGCACCGATGGCGATCGAGCCGTTACCTTGAGCGATCGTTCCGCTACCGATGGCGACAGCATCATTATCTTGCGCACTTGCACCCACGCCGGCAGCCAATGCGTTAAGACCAGTCGCGCCGTCATTATTGAAATTGCCACCGTGTGCGCCGCCACCGTCGTTCACGCTGTAATAGTGGGTTGCAGAACTGTTGACCTGATTGGTTACAGCTTTCAACTGATCTTCCGTGGCTGCACGTCCGCTGACAATGCCGGCAGGATTCCAAGTTTTGTTTGTCAGGCCGGTAACCGTACCGGCACTACCGTCGACGGTAACCGGGTTGCCGCCGCTAGCCGGACCAACGGTAATGCTG